>CALMRL010000662.1:0-4841 GCA_937873345.1 uncultured Beijerinckiaceae bacterium
CGACCGCCGCGCCGGCCGAGCCGGAGATGCCGCCGCTGCCGAGCCTGGAAGGGCAGCAGGGCGAGGTCATCAGCCACAGCGCCGTCTCGGCGCCGGCGAGGAAGCATCGCACCAACGTGCCGGAGCCGGCGAAGCCGGCCGTCACGTCGGTCAAAGGTGCGACGTTCAAGAATGCGGCAACCAAGGCGGGGCGTAAATCCGCGTCGGGCAAACCCGGACGCGTCGCGGCGAGGTCCGGTGCCAAGCCGAAGGCGATCCATCCGGCCTCGCGCAGGACGGGCGCGGCCGCCGTGCCCGCGCACCACGCGGCCCCGCGTCGGCGGCGCTGACCCGCATCCGAGTCACCTGAACCCGGTGGTCCCGCCGGACCTGGCGGATCACTCCGCCGGGTTGCGCTTGAGGCTGTGCGGCAGCGAGTACAGGTACATCGCCGTCGGGCGCAGGATCAGCAGGTCGGCGACCAGCGCGGCGATCATCGCGAAAGCCGAGAGCCAGCCGAACAGCCGCAGCATCGGCAGGTTCGAGAAGGCCGTCACCGCCAACCCGCAGGCCAGCACCACCGAGGTCAGGATCAGCGCCGGCCCGACGAGGATGGTCGCCCGTTCCACCGACAACGCTGCATTGACGCCGGGCTTCTCTTCCAGCCGCAGGCGGTTGAGGAAGTGGATCGTCGCCGAAAGACCCAGGCCGAACGACACCGTGAGCGCCACCACGCTGGCGAACTGCAGCCCCTCGCCGAGCGACCAGAGCAGCGCCCCAGAGGCGACGATCGGGAAGATGCCGGGCATGATGGAGAGCAGCATCACCTTCCAAGAGCGGAAGGCCAAGCCGATGAAGGCGGCGACGAAGACGATCTCGATCGTCAGGAACGACGACAGTCGGTCGATCATCGCCGCCGAGTTGCGCGAGGCGATCACGGCGAGCCCGGTGACGGCGATGTCGTAGCCCTTGTGCTCGGCGCGCACGGCGTTGAGACGATGGTCGAGGTCGTCGACGGTCGGCAGAAGCTTGCTCGCATCCCTGTCGGGGATACGGCCCGAGACCAGCACCGACATCTTGTCGGCCGAGACGAAGCGGCGGAGCAGCGGTTCGGGGAGGTAGCCGACGTATTTCTTCAGCGTGTCGATGTCGTCGAGGTTGAGTTTCTGGCTGAGCCAGTCGCGCAGCGTCTGCAGTGAGAAGACGTTGCCGACGTCGGGTTCGCTGGCGGTGACGCGCTGCACCGCCTCGATGGTGGCGAGCGTATCGGGAGAATACAGCGTCTCGCCCTTGGGGAACTGGATCAGCACGTCGAGAGGGTTGGCGCCGGTCAGCTTGCGGTCCAGCGTGCCGTTGGCGGTGGTCGCCTGCTGGTTGTTCGGCACCTGGTCGGCGAGGCGGTAGCGCGGCTGCAGCGTCGAGTAGATCGCGGAGAGGCCGATCACCACGGCGATGGCGATCAGGCTGTAGAGCCCGGGCCGCCCGACCATGCGCTCGGCGATCCAGCCGCAGAAGTTCCGCAGCGCCGTGACGGCGGTGTCGGAGGCCGCCGTAGTTTGGGCCAGCTTGGCCTCGCCGCGGATCAGCGTGTAGGCGAGCAGCGGTAGCAGCACCAGCACCGTGATCAGCGCGATGAAGGTCGTCAGCAGCCCGGCCTGGCCGAAGGTCTTGATGAGGTCGGAATCGGAGAACAGCAGCGCGAGGAAGCTGACCATCGTGGTGGTGTGCGTCAGCACGCAGGCCGGACCGACGACCGCGATGGCGCCGCGGATCGCTTGGCGCTTCGAGTTGCCGGCGACGAGCCTGTCGCGGATCGCGAAGGTCAGCTGCATCGAGTCCGAGAACGAGATGACCATGATCAGCGGGGTCATCACGTTGAGGAAGATGTTGAGCTGGAAGTCGAGCCAGCCGAGCGCGCCGACCGAGATCAGGATGGCGACGAGCGGCGGCGCGGCCGCGACGATCATGAACGAGATGCGGCGGAAGAACAGGATCGCGATCAGGCAGCCGGCGACGAAGCCGATCAGGTTGTAGGTGATGCGATCGTTCTCGACAGAATTGTGGATCTCGAGCTGCATCACCGGCACGCCGGCAAGCTCGGCCTTGAGGTCGGAGCCGGCAAGGTCCTCGTTCATCACCTTGCGGATCTCGGCGACGATCGGGCTGGATCGGCTGCTCTTGGCGACGTCGGGGTTGAGCGCCAGAACGATCAGCGCCAGCGTGCCGTCGGCCGAGAGCAGTTTGCCGGAAATCAGCTCGTTGGCTCGCACCTTGGCGACGACGCCCTGATAGTCCTGGCCCTCGGGCAACGGCTCGGGGAACAGTGCCGGCGGGATCGTCTGGCCGGGCTCGGGCGGCTGGCGCGCCGAGAACATCGACAGGATCGAACGCTCGCCCTCGACGAGTTGCAGGTCGGTGACGAGGTCGCGCAGCTTCTGCACGTTGTCGCGGGCGAGCAGGTTCTGCCCGGTGACGACGACGAGCACGTCGTACTCGCTCGACGGGAAGTTCTTCACCACCGCCTCGTACTGGCGGAACTGCGGGGTGTTGGAGCGAAACAGCTGCGAGAGCGAATCGTCGACGGTGAGCTTGCCGATCCCGAAGGCGGCGAAGATCGCCACCGCGGCGAAGAGGATGCCGACGATCAGCGGCTGCTTCAGCGACACCAACCCGAGCCGCTCCGCCCCGAAGGCGAGGGCCGGCAGGCCGCGGTCGGGCGTGCCGGTGCCGGATGCCGAGGATTGGACTTCGTCTTCGACCCCGTGCATCTGGCTCCCTCGAAGCGACCGGCATGGCCATCTGTCGGCCGCGCCGTACTACACGTACCGCACGGTACACATAAACGCCATCCCGCGGCGCGCGGCGGCACTGTGCTAGAGCGGCAACACGGCAGCTTTAAGCCGACCCGCGACGGGACGACGCCGTAAAGCGGCCATCAAGCCTTTCTTAACAGGCATGGCCTCGCCGGCACGACCATGGCGGCGGAGCGGGTTGCGTCGGGAAGGACCCTATCCATGATCATCGCCGCGCCGCTGCGCTGCTTCATCGTCCTCGCCGCGCTCGGCGGCGGCTTGGCGGGATGCTCGAAGACGCCGGAGGAGCTGGGCGCCAACGTCGGCGCGACCCCCGGCTCGCCGCAGGACTTCGCCCAGAACGTCGGCGACCGCGTCTTCTTCGAGTCGGACCAGACCGACCTGACGCCGCGCGCCGAGGAGACGCTGAACCGGCAGGCCGCCTGGCTGCTGCGCTACGACCGCGGCGCTGTCACCGTGGAGGGCCACGCCGACGAGCGCGGTACCCGCGAGTACAATTTCGCGCTCGGCGCGAGGCGTGCCGAGAACACCAAGCAGTACCTCGTCGCCCGCGGCGTGCCGGCATCCCGCATCCGCACGACTTCCTACGGCAAGGAGCGCCCGGTGGCGGTGTGCAACGACATTTCCTGCTGGTCGCAGAACCGCCGCGCCGTCACGGCGGTCGGCGAGGGGCAGAGCTGAGGCCTCAATCGCCGCAGATTCGGTCGAGGATGCCCGCGATGTCGGCGCGGCTACGGTCGAAGCCGCGGCTGAAGCGCTCGCCGGGATGGATCATCACCGGTCCGTAGGAGCCGAACACGTCGCCCTCCCAGAAGGACGACCACGAGCCGTCGCGGTTGTGGAGGAAGCGCGAACATTCGATCGGCCCGGCGGTGCCGGACTGCGCCGAGGCACTACCGGCCGGCAGCAGCAGCATCAGCGCGAAGACGTGCAGCCTCACGCCGCCAACCCACGCTTCCTCAGCAGCGCGTCGGGCGAAGGATCGCGACCGCGGAAGGCGCGGTAGGCGGCGAGCGCATCGGTCGTGTTGCCGGCGGCGTAGACGTGGTCGTGCAAACGCGCGGCGGTGGCGGGATCGAAGATGTCGCCCGCTTCCAGGAAGGCGTCGAAGCCGTCGGCGTCGAGAACCTCAGACCACATGTAGGAGTAGTAGGCGGCGGAATAGCCGTCGCCTGAGAACACGTGGGCGAAGTGCGGCGTGCGGTGGCGCATGATGATGCCATGCGGCATGCCGAGGCGCTCGAGCGCGCTGCGCTCGAAGGCGACGACGTCGACCGGGCTTTCGTTCGCCGCGTCGTGCAGGTCGAGGTCGACGAGCGCGGACGCCGTGTATTCCACCGAGGCGAAGCCCTGGTTGTGGTTGCGGGCGGCGAGCAGGCGCTGCAGCAGCGCATCGGGCATCGCCTCGCCGGTGTCCTGGTGCAGGGCGAAGCGGCGCAGCAGCTCAGGCTGCTGCATCCAATGCTCATAAAGCTGCGAGGGGAACTCGACGAAGTCGCGAGTGACGGCGGTGCCCGACAGCAAGGGATAGGTGACGTCCGACAGCATCCCGTGCAGGCCGTGGCCGAACTCGTGGAACAGGGTGCGGGCGTCGTCGAAGGAGAGCAGGCTCTGCCGGCCCTCCGGCGCCTTGGCGAAGTTCATCACGTTGACGACCACCGGCAGCCGCTCGCCGTCGAGCTTCTGCTGGTCGCGGAACGACGACATCCAGGCGCCGGAGCGCTTGGAAGGGCGGGCGTAGTAGTCGCCGATGAACAGGGCGATCGGCTTGCCGTCGGCGTCGAGGACCTCCCAGGCCCGCGCGTCGGGATGGTAGAGCGGGATGTCTGGCCGAGGCGTGAAGCCGATGCCGAAGAGACGGGTGGCCGTGTAGAAGGCCGCTTCGATCATCCGCTCCAGGCCGAAGTACGGCTTGATCTCGCCCTCGTCCAGGTCGAACTCGGCGAGACGTCGCTTCTCCTGGAGGTAGCGCCAGTCCCAAGGCTCCACTCGACCGTTCTCGCCTTCGGCGGCGGCGAGGGCCTGCAGCTCGTGCTCCTCGCGCGCCGC
>CALMRL010000662.1:4851-5769 GCA_937873345.1 uncultured Beijerinckiaceae bacterium
GGCCACCGCCGGCTCCCACACGGCCGTGAGCAAGCTGCGCGCCGCCGCGGGCGTGCCGGCCATCGAGTCGGCGAGGCGGAAGGCGGCGAAACTGTCGAAGCCGAGCAATCGCGCCCGCTCGGTGCGCAAAGCGACCATCTCCGAGGCGATGGCACGGTTGTCGGTGTCGCCGCCGTTCTCGCCGCGCCGCGTCCAGGCCTTGAAGGCGCGCTCGCGCAGGTCGCGCCGCGCCGAGAAGGTGAGGAACGGCTCGATCGAGGAACGCGACAGGGTGACGACGTGGCAGCCCTCGTGGCCGCGTGCGACGGCCGCCGCGGCTGCGGCATCGATCAGCGCCGGCGGCAGGCCGGCGAGGTCGTCCTCGCCGAGGATCAACTCGAACGAGGTCTCGTCGGCGAGCAGGTTCTGCCCGAAGCGAGTGCCGAGCGTCGCCAGCCGCTCCGCGATCGCGGCGAGGCGCTCCTTCGCAGCCGGGTCCAGGCCGGCGCCGGCGCGAGAGAAGATGGTGTGGGTGCGCTCCAGCACCCGCGCCTGCTCGCCCGCGAAGCCTAGCGCGTCGCGCCTTCGCCAAAGCGCGTCGACGCGGGCGAAGAGCGCGGCGTCGAGGTAGATCGCGGACGAGTGCCGTGACAGCCGCGGCGCCATCTCGCGCTCGATGTGCTGCAGTTCCTCGGTGGTGTCGGTCGAGGCGAGATTGAAGAACACCGAGCAGACGCGGCCCAGCGCCTCGCCGGCGCGCTCGAAGGCGTCGAGGGTATTGGCGAAGCTCGGCTCTGCGGGGTCGCCGGTGATGGCGTCGATCTCGGCTCGGTTGGCGGCGAGTGCTTCCTCGAAGGCCGGCATGAAGTGCCCGGGCAGGATGGCGTCGAAGGGCGGCGCGCCGAAGGGGCCGTCCCATGGCGTGAGAAGAGGATTGGG
>CALMRL010000663.1 GCA_937873345.1 uncultured Beijerinckiaceae bacterium
CCATCAAGCACCTGAAGGACGGGGTGAAGGGCTTCACCATCTCGGCGGCGGTGAAGAACATCGAGGGCTGGGAGACCACGCTCGAGAAGGTCGAGGTGACGGGCGTCAAGACGCTGCACGGCGATCTGGAGAAGCTGAAGAAGCTGCTGCAGGCCGACGAGATCGACGGCGGCAAGGTCAAGGACCTGCTCCTGAAGCTCGGCAAGGAGACGGTGACGATCGCCGGCCGCTCCGACAGCAAGGATGCGGAAAGGATCAAGGAGCTTGGCGAGGCCCTCACCCAGATGGCCGAGAGCGCCGGTGTGCACGGCAAGGATGAGGCGACCTCCAAGAAGGCCTGAGCGACCCCGAAGCGCGGGCGCGGCAAGCCCCCGGAGGCTGGGATCAAGCCGCACCCCATTCGCGCCGACTGCCAGCACGGAAGCCGCTTGGCGGAGATGGGTGTGTCGAGACGTTTCGCCACGACGGCCGGGGCCGCAGGCGCCCACGTCCGGCAGGTATGGCAAGGTGATAGGCGCCATCGGTTGCAGCGGTGAGTAGGACAGGCCGATCGCCAAGGCCGGCCTAGATGCCTACGGTCACGGCGCGGAAGTCGTCGCCCTTGCCGGCGCGCTCGTCAGCGCACCGGATATACTGGGCGTACGTCGGGCAGCAGCGGTTCCTCCAGCACGCCGAAGTTGGTGGCGCGCTCGGTCAGCTCCCGCACGTGGCGCTTGGCCTCGCGGCAGGCGCGGTAATCGGCCGTGCTGGGGACGAGAGCGTAGGAGCGGCAGATCGCGTCGTCCTGCGGGAAGACGGCGAGCGGCGAGCCCTGCGGGTGGCAGTCCTCGTGAGCGATGTCGAGGGCGCAGTCACGGGGATCGCAGCCAGCGAGGGCGAAGGCAGCGAGAGCGAGGGCCGCGACACGAGCGGCTAGCAGAGGCGCGGCGGCGCGCGGCGACGGTGCCGGATGATTGATCGAACCCGGCGTCATCGCGGCTCGCGTCCTTATTTCGGGTGCTTGTCTTCCCACGCCTTCATCAGGGCGATTTCACGGCCCTGATCGTCGATGACGGTCTGCGCCATCTTTTTCAGCTCGGGGTCCTGACCGTACTGCACCTCGGCCTTGGCCATGTCCACGGCGGACTGGTGGTGCGGCAGCATCATGCGCACGAAGTCGCGGTCGGTGTCGCCGGTCGGCATCGCGCGGTGCATGCCGATCATCATGCCGCGCATCGCCGCGATGAAGGCGGCGTCGGCGGGATTGTTGGTTTCATCCATCGCGCCCTGGTGCGCGGCCATCCCGCCCGACTGCGCGGCGAGGGGTGAGGCGAGCAGGGACGCCGACAAGGCTGCAGCCAGGGACAATAGGGCGAAGGGGGCACGCACGCGCAAGGCACTCCGGGTCGAGGTTATGCAGGCGGATAACACGCGCCGGCCGTCTCCGGAAGCGGAGCGGCCTCTCATCACGCGCTTCACCACACCGGCGCGCCCCGCGCGTCGAGCGCCGCCGCGAGATGGTCGAGGGCGCGGGCCCGCAGCTTGTAGAGGGTGGCCGGCGCCCATCCCTTTTCCCGGCACAGCGCGCGCACCGAGCGGCGGCGCGCCGTGCGCAGCGCCCATAGGCTGGTGACGAGCGCCATGCCGGGGTCGAGGTCACGCAGCTCGCGCAGCCAGTCGAGCGCCCTGTCCATCCGGTCGATCTCGGCCCCGCTCGGGCGGATCGCCGCGTTGCGCCGCGCTTCGCGCTCCAGCCGCTCGGCCCGCGGCAGCTCGGCCTGGGCCAGCCTGTCGGCCCATTCCACGCGGTGGCTCGGCCAGTGGTTGCCGGCGCCGCGCGGCCCCTTCACCCGCGGCAACCGGTCGAGCGTGCGCATCGCCTCGACGAGGCGGGCGCCGACGTGCTCGGGCGTCCAGGTCTCGGGCACGACATCGGGCGACGGTGGCAACCCGTCGGACGCGGCGAACGCCTCAAGCATCGTCGTCGAGGATGTTGTCGAGGAGCGCCGCATCGGAGCCGGCGGCGAGCACGAGGGAGCGGATCAGTCCCTCGCGGGTCAAGCCGCGCCGCGCCGCGGCCTGGTCGATGCGCTCGCCGACCTCGCTCGGCAGACGCAGGCCCGTCGCCTCGCGGAAGGCGAGGCCGAAGCGCTGCGCTTGGCGATGCACGTTGTTGGGCGTCGAGGCGATCGTCGGGTCGCCGGCGACGCGCTTGGCGTCCCAGCCCTGCCCGACGAGGAAGCCGAGCCGCGCGACGCGCGAGGCCGACCAGCGGGTGCGCAGGCCTCTGGGATGGTCGGAGTCCGGATCGGGGCCGGCGCCTCGCGGGGGAATGGGGACGGATGCGATTTCATGCTGGATCATGCGGCGAGTTTCGGTATTCATACCTTGATCGTCAACGCTTTCTCGCGCGGCAGCTGTGAACAAAATCGGCTTTTCTACCTATAATTCCTTGGCGGATGTCCTGTCGCGGGTGGAAAGCCGCCTCGGCGAACTCGGACTGTCCGCCCATGCCGCGTCGATGGCGGCCGGCAAGCCCGACGCGGTGCGCAACCTGCGCCGCGCCGTCAGCAACGGCGACCGCCGCGGCCTGACCACCGAAACCCTGCCCGCGCTGGCGCCGGTGCGGCGCACCACCGCCGCCTGGCTGCTGGAAGGCTCGGGCGAGGGGGCGCCGCGATCCAGCGTCAGCGTCGTCGGCCGCATCGGCGCGGGCGCCGAGATCCTGCCCGAGGACGAGCAGGTGCCGCCGGAGGGCCTGCGCGAGCTGGAAATCGATATCCCGCTGCCCGTCGGGATGATCGCCTTCGAGGTCGAGGGCAACAGCATGTGGCCGCGCTACAATGCCGGCGACGTCGTGCTGTGCCGCGACGCGGAGCACGATCCCGCCGCGATCTCGGGCCGCGAGGCGGCGGTGCGCACCGCCGACGGCAAGCGCGACCAGAAGACGATCCGGCGCGGCACCGCGCCCGAGACCTTCGACCTCGAAAGCCACAACGCCCCGCCGATCCGCGACGTCACCATCGCCTGGGCATCGCCCATCGAGCTGATCGTGCCAAGTCCGAATGCACGAAGCACGCGCGGGCTCATAAGGTAGCCCTACCTTTATCTCGGTCAGGATACCGGATAGGATCGCCTCCGTCATGGAGGGATGTCGCGATGAACGAAGCCGGGACCGAGCGAGCGCGGGATATGGAGACTGCGGGGCACGCGTTCGGTACCGCGGCCCAGCGCGCCGTGTGCCGGACGGTGAAGGCGCAGGCCAGGGCCTATGCGCTGCGGCCGCAGGCGCTGGACCTGCTCCACCCCGGCCTGTCGGCTGCCGGCCCGGACAGCCTCGTTGCCCTCTGCGAGTACCTCGTCGAGCGCGAGCGGTGCTCGCCACGGCGCTGGTTCGGCTTCGGCGGCGAGGTCGGCCTGCTCAACGCCCGCGCTGCTCTTCTGCTCGGGCGCACGGAACGCCTTCGCCTCGCTCGACGGCAGGAACCTCGTATCCGGGCGGGGGTTTGCCGCGCGTCGCAAGCGAACGAAACAGGGACGACATGACGGCAGGGCTGCAACCTCCGGACGCTTCGAGCCGCGTCGCGCTGCACGCATCGACCCTCGTCGACCGCCTCTTCGCGACACGGCAGCATTCGCTCGACCTCGCCGCGCCGCTCACGGCTGAGGATCAGGTGGTGCAGGCCAATGACGATGCCAGCCCGACGAAGTGGCACCTCGCCCACGTCACCTGGTTCTTCGAGACCTTCCTCTTGAAGCCATCGCTGCAGGGCTACCGGCTGTTCGACGAGCGCTTTCCCTTCTGCTTCAACTCGTACTACGAGGCCGAGGGCGCACGGCAGCCGCGCGGCCATCGCGGGCTGATGACGCGCCCGAGCCGCGACGAGGTGCTGGCCTACCGCGCCCATGTCGACGCCGGCCTGCGGGCGCTGTGCGATGGGCCGCTCGATCCGCATCTCTGCGAGTTGCTGGCGATCGGCATCAACCACGAGCAGCAGCACCAGGAGCTGCTGCTCACCGATATCCTCTCGCTGTTCGCCAGTCAGCCGCTGCGCCCGGCCTACCTGCCGGCTCCGGGTCGGGCGGAGGGTCACGGAACGCCGCCGCTTTCCTTCAGCGAACATGAGGGCGGCATCCACGAGATCGGCCACCGCGGCCTGCGACCGGGACAGGACGCGGCGGAGGGGTTCTTCTTCGACAACGAGGGTCCGCGCCACCGCGCCCTGTTGCAGCCCTTCGCCATCGCCGACCGGCTGGTCTGCAACGGCGAGTGGCTCGACTTCATCGAGGACGGCGGCTACCGCACCACCGCCCTTTGGCTCGCCGACGGCTGGGCGAGCGTGAAGGCGGAGGGCTGGGGAGCGCCGCTGTACTGGGAGTGGCGGGACGGCGCTTGGCTTTGCATGGGCCTGCACGGCCGCCAAGCGATCGACCGCGCCGCGCCCGTCGCCCACGTCTCGTTCTACGAGGCCGACGCGTACGCCCGCTGGGCGGGCTACCGCCTGCCGACCGAGTTCGAGTGGGAGCATGCGGCGCGCGCCGAGCCGGTAAGCGATGCCGACGGCACCCTCGACCCCTCTGCCCCGCTGGGCGCCGACAGGCAGTTCTTCGGCCAGGTCTGGCAGTGGACGGCGAGCGCCTACCTCCCCTACCCCGGCTACCGCGCGGCACCGGGCGCGCTCGGCGAGTACAACGGCAAGTTCATGTGCTCGCAGAACGTGCTGCGCGGCTCCTCCTGCGCCACCCCGCCGGGGCACGCGCGGGCGAGCTACCGCAACTTCTTTTATCCCGGGCAGCGCTGGCAGTTCACCGGCCTGCGGCTGGCGGACGACCGATGACGCACGAGACGCTGATCGCCGACGGACCGAAAGATGACAGCTTCGCGGCGGCCGTGCTCGACGGCCTGTCGCGGCCCGAGAAGACGCTACCCTGCCGCTTCATCTACGATCGCGCCGGCTCCGAACTGTTCGAGCGGATCACCGCGCTGCCGGAGTACTACCCGACCCGCACCGAGATCGGCATCCTCGAATCCTGCGCCGCGGAGATCGTGGCGCGGACGCCGGCCGGCACGGTGCTGATCGAGTTCGGCTCGGGGTCGAGCCGCAAGACCGAGATCCTGCTGCGCGCCCTCGACCGGCTCGCCGCCTACGTGCCGCTCGACGTCTCGGCGGCGGCGCTGGAGGATGCTTCGCGGCGGCTCCATCGGCGCTTTCCCGGGCTGCGCGTCATCCCACTGGTCGGCGACTTCCGCACGCCGCCACGGCTGCCCGATGATCTCGCAGACAGGCCACGGCTCGGCTTCTTCCCCGGTTCGACGATCGGCAACTTCGCCCCCGACGAGGCCGTCCTGCTGCTGCGCTCGATGGCGGAGGCGCTGGGGCGCGACGGCCGGCTCGTCATCGGCGTCGATCTTCTGAAGGGCGCCGAAGTGTTGATCCCGGCCTACGACGACGCCGCCGGCGTCACCGCCGCCTTCAACCTGAACCTGCTCGCCCGCGCCAACCGCGACCTCGGCGCCGACTTCGATCTGGCCGCCTTCCGTCACGAGGCGCGCTTCAACGAGGAGCGCGGGCGCATCGAGATGCACCTCGTCTCAGTGCGCGAACAAGTGGTGAGGGTGCTGGGGCAGAGCTTCTCCTTCGCGGCCGGCGAGTCGATCCACACGGAGAGTTCGCACAAGTACACATCCGAGGGCTTTCGCACCCTGGCGGCGCGCGCCGGATGGACGGCGCGGCGGATGTGGAGCGACGCAGCAGGGCTGTTCTCGGTGCATGAGCTGTCGGCCGGGTCGGTGCCGCGGAGCAGTGCCGTGACATCGCCGCCACGTCTCATCACCTCGTAAGTCTCTCGCCGAACGGCCGCTTGCCGCCGAGCCCCTCGCTTGCTTCATGCGTGCTCTGCCATCAGGGCATTTGGAACGGGCGTAGCGACGATGGTGTGGCAGCAGACGTACAACCCGTTGGGCAGCGCGATCCTCTCGACGCTGGTCGCGGCGATCCCGATCGTGGTGCTGCTCGGCCTGATCGCGGCGGGCAAGATCCAGGCGCACATCGCCGCCGTGCTGGCGCTCGCCGCCGCCTTCGCCGTCGTGGTGATCGTCTTCGGCATGCCCGTCGACAAGGCGGCCAAGGCCACCGGCCTCGGCATCATGACCGGCCTGTTCCCGATCGGCTGGATCATTCTCAACGTCATCTTCCTCTACCGCCTGACGGTGGAGAACGGCTCCTTCGCGGTGCTGCAGGGCTCGATCGGCGGCATCACCGCGGACCGGCGGCTGCAGGTGCTGCTCGTCGCCTTCGCCTTCGGCGCCTTCTTCGAGGGCGCGGCCGGCTTCGGCACGCCGGTCGCCGTCACCGGCGCCATCCTGATCGGGCTCGGCTTCTCGCCGCTCGCGGCGTCGGGCCTGTCGCTGATCGCCAACACCGCGCCCGTCGCCTACGGCGCGCTCGGCACGCCGATCGTAGTGCTCGGCAAGACCACCGGCATCTCCGACATCACGCTCGGCGCGATGGTCGGCCGGCAGCTGCCGTTCTTCTCGCTGCTGGTGCCGTTCTGGGTGATCTGGGCGTTTGTGGGCTTCCGTCCGATGATGCAGATCTGGCCGGCGATCCTCGTCACCGGCGTGTCCTTCGCGCTGGCGCAGTTCGGCGTCTCGAACTATCACGGCCCTTGGCTCGTCGACGTCGTCGCCGCGCTGTTCTCGATGGGCTGCCTGTTCCTGTTCCTCAAAGTGTGGCAGCCCCGCGAGGTGTGGACCTCGGCGGCGCTCGGCGCCAACGTGCGCGACACCAGCGCCTCGTCCTACGCCGGCATCGACTCGCCGAAGACCCGCTCGGCGCCGGGCCACGAGGTGCCGAGCGAGCTGGAGATCCTCAACGCCCCGCGCGTCAACCAGGGCCGCACGGTCAGCGTCGCCCAGGCCTGGCTGCCCTGGGTGATCCTCTGCGTCACCGTCTTCGTTTGGGGCACGGAGACGTTCAAGAAGTTCGTCAACGCCCTGTTCCTGCCGGCCTACCACGTCCCCGGCCTCGACGACCTCGTGCAGAAGATGCCGCCGGCGGTGCCGAAGCCGGCGATCGAGCACGCGGTGTTCCAGTTCAACATCCTCAGCATGACCGGCACTGGCATCCTCGTCGCCGCGCTCATCGCCGGGCTGGCCATCGGCTACAATCCGGCGCAGCTCGCCCGCTCCTACGCCAAGACGCTCGCCGTCACGGCGAAGTCGCTGATCACCATCGCCGCGATGCTGGGCCTGGGCACGCTGACCCGCTACTCCGGCCTCGACGCCACGCTCGGCCTGGCCTTCGCCCAGACCGGCGCGGTGTACCCCTTCTTCGCCGCGCTGCTCGGCTGGCTCGGCGTGGCGCTGACCGGCTCGGACACGGCGTCGAACGTGCTGTTTGGTGGCTTGCAGACGGTGACCGCCGGGCAGCTTGGTCTGTCGCCGATCCTGATGGCGGCGTCGAACTCGTCCGGCGGCGTGATGGGCAAGATGATCGACGCCCAGTCGATCGTCGTCGCCTCCACCGCCACCAACTGGTTCGGCCACGAGGGCACCATCCTGCGCTTCGTGTTCAAGCACTCGATCGCACTCGCCTGCCTCGTCGGCGGACTCGTGATGCTGGAAGCCTACGTGCCGCCGTTCACGCAGCTCGTTCTGACGAAGTAGCTTTCCCATCCATCGCGGGTGCGACACGCCGGGCGCGGAGCGATCCGCCGTCCGGCGTGTTGCGTTTCAGAAGAGCGAGGGATCGGCGATGGCGCGGGTGAGCGATGCGGAGCGGGCCTTCCGCTGGGCCTTCGAGGACCGCCGCACCGGGCGCATCGTGATCGGCCAGTCGCCCAACGCCGCCCTCCTCGCCTTCGCCGGCGCGATGGGCGCCGAGCTGGTCCTGCGCCCCGTCGGCCCGGCCAAGGCGGCGCTGCGCCTCGCGCAGGTCGCGAGCCTGACGGTGTGGGCGGCGGAAGAGGTGGCGCGCGGCGGCAACCCGTGGCGCCGCCTGCTCGGCGCCGCCGCGCTTGCAGCCGTGCCGGTGGTGGCGCTGCGCTGATCCCTGCTCAGGCGCGCAGTGCGGCCTCCGCGGCGGGCGGAGGATCGTCCCCTCCGCCGCGCGGCACCGGCCGATACAGGGCGAAGCGCGACGTGAAATGCCCGCGACCCTGGGTGAGTCTGCGGAGGTCGGAAGCGTAGCCGAGCATGTTGGCAAGTGCCACCAAGGCCGTCACCGCGACATCGCTGCCCCGACCCTCGCGCGCGACTACCTCGCCGCGCGAGGTGAAGTCGCCGACGAGGGCGCCCTCGTAATCCTCGGGGGCCACGGCCTCGACCCGCATCACGGGTTCGAGGAGCCGGCCGGCCTGTCTCAATGCCCCGCGCAGGGCGTCGCGCGTGACCTCGGCGAAGGCGTCGGGCGTCGTATCCGTCTCGTGCCAAGCCCCATCGAGCAGGGTGACGAGCGTGGCGGCGATGGGGAAGCCAGCGAGCGTGCCGGCCCGCGCGGCCTCCATCAGGCCGGCGACGGCGCCCGCCAGCAGCGCCGGCGGCAGACCGCCGGGCAGGCAGGGATCGACGGTGAAACCGCCGGTGCCGAGTGCGACGCGCAGCCTGACCCTGGCGACCCGGCCGGCGCGCTTCAGCGTCCGGTCGATTTCGCCCGTCGAGCC
>CALMRL010000664.1 GCA_937873345.1 uncultured Beijerinckiaceae bacterium
GGGCCGGTTGCGGCAGTGCCGCCACCGGGGACGCCGGCCGTTCCACCTCCTGCCGCGCCGACGGCTCCCTCGACGGCGACGCCATCGGGTGGGGCACCCTCCACCGCGACGCCGGGCAGCCGCGCGCCGACGCCCGCCTTGCGGATCGCCGCCATTCCGCCGGCCCAACCGATCGCCCCTCCGCCGCCGGCCGCAGCGCCGCAGGAGCTCAAATCGGCCGGTCCCGCATCGCCGATCGCGGCGCCAACCTGTGCGGCTATGCCGTCGAGGCCGAGGCCGGGCGCGACGTCACCAGGATCCTCATCGACATGAAGCCGGTACGCGACGGCCTGTGGAGGGGCCGCGTCCACGATCCCCGCGGCGGAGGCACCTACGACGCCACCATGGCCTTGAAGGCGCCGGACCGTCTCGGCATCCGCGGCTGCGCGATGGGCGGCCTGATCTGCCAGGGCCAGACCTGGACGCGGGGGTAGGGCGAAGAGCCGCATCATGCGGCCCCGGCGGCGAACTTGCAGGTTCGTCGACGGGCCGACGGCTTCGCCGCAATGCCAGCGCGTTTGCCGGCTAGGGGTCGTGCGTCGCCGCCGATTGAGGAGTCCCGCCTTGCCGTTCGCCCGCCATCTCGGCCTCGCGATCGGGCTCCTCGCGACGTCCGCGGCCCTCGCGGCCGGCAGTGAGGCGCCGACCGTCAGCGTGGTGGTGCCGGCCGAGCGCGACCTCATCGAGCGCGCCTCCATCACCGGCACGCTGGTGCCCCGTGACGAAGTGCTCGTCGCCCCAGAGATTGACGGCGTCCGCATCGCCGAGCTGCTGGTCGAGGAAGGCGATCGCGTCGCCCGAGGACAGGTTCTGGCGAGGCTGTCGCACGAGATGCTCGACGTGCAGATCGCGCAGAACGAGGCGTCGCTGTCGCGCGCCGAGGCCGCGCTCGACCAGGGTCGCTCCCAGATCGACCAGGCCGAAGCCTCGGCCGAGGAGAACCGGCTGTCGCTCGCCCGCGCCCAGGCCCTGCGGCTGTCGGGCAACGCCACCGAGGTGACGATTGAGCAGCGCGCCTCCGCGTCGCGCTCGGCCGATGGCCGCCTCGCCGCCGCCCACCACGGTCTCGCGATGGCGG
>CALMRL010000665.1 GCA_937873345.1 uncultured Beijerinckiaceae bacterium
CGCCGTCCTCGCGTCGCGCCGTGCCGGCATGGGTGACGCCGCCGAGGCCGTCGAGCCCGGCGATCACGCCGCCGCGACGCGGCGCGCCGGGGTAGCCTTGCGCGGCGATGACCACGCACACCGCCGTCTCGTCCGAGAAGCGCGGAGGCTCGGCCGGCAGCCGCCCCTGGGCGCAGGCGAGCAGTAGGTCCAGCAGGTCGTCCTGCAACCTCGGCAGCATCGCCTGCGTCTCGGGATCGCCGAAGCGGACGTTGTACTCGATGAGCTGCGGCCCCTCCGCCGTCAGCATCAGCCCAGCGAATAGCACGCCGGAGAAGGGCGAGCCCTCGACCGCCATGCCTCGCAGCGTCGGCTCGACGATCTCGCGCATCACGCGGGCCTGCAGCTCGGCATCGAAGACGCGTGCCGGCGACACCGCGCCCATGCCGCCGGTGTTGGGGCCGGTGTCGCCCTCCCCCACCCGCTTGTGGTCCTGCGCCGAGGCGAAGGGCAGCGCGCGCGCCCCGTCGCAGAGCGCGAAGAACGAGACCTCCTCGCCGGTGAGCTTCTCCTCCAGCACGGCGGAGGCGCCGGGCTCGGCGAAGATCGCCGCGAGAGCCGCCTCGGCCTCGACCGACGTCTCGGCCACGGTGACGCCCTTACCCGCAGCCAGCCCGTCGGCCTTGCCGACGACCGGCACGCCCATCGCCGCGAGAGCCGCGCGCGCGTCCGGCAGCGACGCCGCGCGGCGATAGTCGGCGGTGGGGATGGAGTGACGGGCGCAGAAGTCCTTGGTGAAGCCCTTCGACGCTTCGAGGCGGGCGGCGGCCCCTGTCGGCCCGAAGGCGGGGATGCCGGCCTTGCGCAGCGCATCGACCAGGCCGGCGACGAGCGGCACCTCGGGGCCGACGACGACCAAGCCGATGCCGCGCTCGCGACAGGCGGCGACGATCGCCGCATGGTCGGCGAGGTCGAGGCAGGTCGCGACCGTGGCGATGCCGGGATTGCCCGGCGCGGCGTAGAGGCGGCCGAGTCGCGGCGAGCGCGAGAGCGCCAGGGCCAGCGCATGCTCGCGGCCGCCCGAGCCGATCAGCAGCACGTCGATCGGCGAGACCTGCATCTACCGGCGCCCGAACAGCCGCTCGATGTCGGCGAGCGACAGCGTCACCGAAGTGGGGCGGCCGTGGTTGCACTGGCCGGAGCCGGGCGTCTCCTCCATGCGGCGCAGCAGGGCGTTCATCTCCTCGACGCCCAGGCGGCGCCCGGCGCGCACGGAGTGGTGGCAGCTGAAGGTGGCGAGCGCCAGATCGAGCTTGCGCTGCAGCGGCGCCGTGGCGACGCCGTCGCCGGCCGGAGCGTCGTCGTCGCCGAGAGCGCCGGCGCGATCGCGCAGCAGGCGCGCCGCGTCGACCGCACCCAGCACCGCCGGGGTCTCGCGGACGGCGATTGCACCCTGTCCGAACGCCTCCAGCGTCAGGCCGAGGCTGTCCAGCAGGTCCGTCGCGTCGAGCAGGCGCTCGGCATCGCGCGGCTCCATCTCGACGACCGCCGGGATCAGCAGCATCTGCCGGGCGATGCCGCCACCCTCCGCGGGGGGCCGCGCGCGCTGCGCCTTCAGCTCCTCATAGACGAGCCGCTCGTGCGCCGCGTGCTGATCGACGATCACCAGGCCGTCGCGCGTC
>CALMRL010000666.1 GCA_937873345.1 uncultured Beijerinckiaceae bacterium
CCCCGCGCCGGCCTCCTTGGCCGCATGGCCGTCATCCCCCACCTGATCTAGGACCGGCATGGTGAGGGCTCAGCCGTGATTCGTTTCGCCGAGAGCGGCGACTTCGCCGAGTGGGGCAGCGCCAGCAACTTCTCCTTCCTGCGCGGCGCCTCGCACCCCGAGGAGCTGGTGGCGCAGGCGATCGTGCTTGGACTGGCGGCGGTGGGCATCGCCGACCGCAACTCGCTCGCCGGCGTGGTGCGCGCTCACCTGTTCCTGCGCCACAACAGGGAGCAGGCGAAACGCCTGCGCGTCCATCCCGGCTGCCGGCTGGTGTTCTGCGACGGCACGCCCGACGTGCTCGCCTATCCCCGAGACCGCGCCGCCTGGGGCCGGCTCTGCCGCCTGCTCACCACCGGCAACGCCAGGGCGCGGAAGGGCTCGTGCCTGCTGACCGTCGACGACCTGCTGCACCGGGGCGCCGGGCTGCAGCTGATCGCCCTGCCGGCCTCCTCCTTCGACCCGGCGATCGAAGCCCGCCTGGCCGCGCGCCGTTTCGCCTCGCTGGCCGAGGATGGCGAGGGCATGGCAGGCGGGGAGATGGTCGATTCCGAGACCGCCGCCTGGGCACCCGCGCCGCGCGAGGCGCCGGAGACGCGGGAGGACGCCGCGCAGCGGCCCCAGCTGCCGGACGACCCGCGCATCGTTCCTTTCCCGGACAAGACCGCGCCGCGCGGGACGAAGGCTGTGTCTCCGCTCGACCGGCTCGCCGCCGCCTTTCCCGATGGGCTGTGGATCGGCGCGGTGATGGACTACGGGCCGGAGATGCGCGGCAGCCTCGTGAAGCGCCGCAAGCTCGCCGAGCGCTTGGGGCTTCCGCTCCTCGCCACCAACGACGTCACGATGCACGACCCCGCCCGGCGCGAGCTGCTCGACGTGCTGACCTGCATCCGCCACGGCGTGACGCTGCCGGAGGCCGGCCGCAGGCTGGCGGCGAATGCCGAGCGCCACATGAAGCCGGCCGACGAGATGCGCCGGCTGTTCGCCGAGGCGCCCGAGGCGGTGGCCGAGACGCTGCGCTTCGGCGAGGGCCTGGACTTCTCGCTGGACGAGCTCGGCAACGATTATCCGCATGAATTGCGCGAGGGCTACGCCACGCCTCAGGAAGCGCTCGCCGCCTATGCCGCGCAAGGAGCCGCCAAGCGCTTCAAGGACGACGTGCCGGCGCAGGTGAGCGACGCTCTCGAGCGTGAGCTGGCCCTCGTCGCGGCGAAGAATTACGCTCCCTACTTCCTCACCGTCCACGACATCGTGCGCTTCGCCAAGGAGAAGAAAATTCTGTGCCAGGGGCGCGGCTCGGCGGCGAACTCGACGCTGTGCTACTGCCTCGGCATCACCGACGTCGACCCGATGGGACAGGCGACCCTGCTGTTCGAGCGCTTCATCTCGGCCGAGCGCGACGAGCCGCCCGACATCGACGTCGACTTCGAGCACGAGAAGCGCGAGGAGGTGATCCAGCACATCTACGGCCGCTACGGCCGCGAGCGGGCGGCGCTGACGGCGAGCGTGGTGACCTATCGCGCCCGTTCCGCGATCCGCGAGGTCGGCAAGGCGTTCGGCCTTTCCGAGGATGCCGTCGGCTCGCTCGCCGGGACGGTGTGGGCATGGAGCGAGGGATCGGTCGACGAGGCCGGGGCGCGACGCGCCGGCATGGACCCGAGCGAGCCGGCGCTCGGCAAGGTGATCGCGCTAGCGCGCGAGCTGACCGGCTTCCCCCGCCACCTGTCGCAGCACACCGGCGGCTTCGTCATCACGCATTCGCGCCTCGACGAGGTGATGTCGGTCGCCAACGCCGCGATGGACGGCCGCACCACCGTCGAGTGGGACAAGGACGACCTCGACGCGCTCGGCATCCTCAAGGTGGACGTGCTGGCGCTGGGCATCCTGTCGGCGCTGCGCGGCGGCTTCGCGCTGCTGCGGCGGCACTACGACCGCGCGCTCGACTTCGACACCATGCCGAAGGAGGATCCCGCGACCTACGCGATGATCGGGAAGGCCGACACCATCGGCGTGTTCCAGATCGAGAGCCGGGCGCAGATGTCGATGCTGCCCAGGCTGAAGCCGGCCTGCTTCTACGACCTCGTGATCGAGGTGGCGATCGTGCGCCCCGGCCCGATCCAGGGCGACATGGTGCATCCCTACCTGCGCCGCCGCACCGGCAAGGAGAAGGTCTCCTATCCCTCGCCGCAGCTCGAAGAGGTGCTCGGCAAGACGCTGGGCGTGCCGCTGTTCCAGGAGCAGGCGATGCAGATCGCGATTCGGGCCGCCGGCTTCACGCCGGGCGAGGCCGACCGGCTGCGCCGCGCGATGGCCACCTTCAAGCGGGTCGGCACCATCTCCACCCTGCACGACCGCTTCGTGAAGGGGATGGTCGAGAACGGCTACCCGCAGGAGTTCGCCGCCAACTGCTTCAAGCAGATCGAGGGCTTCGGCACCTACGGCTTCCCCGAGGCGCACGCCGCCTCCTTCGCGCTGCTCGTCTACGCCTCGGCCTGGATGAAGTGCCGCTACCCCGACGTCTTCGCCTGCGCCCTCCTCAACGCCCAGCCGATGGGCTTCTACGCCCCCGCGCAACTCGTGCGCGATGCCCGCGAGCACGGCGTCGCGGTGGCCGAGGTCGACGTCAACTTCTCCGACTGGGATTGCACGCTGTTCGAGGCGACCGAGCACGACGAGCCGCAGCCGGTGCACCCGCGCCACGGGCCGCGCGCCGGCGACATCCTCGGCACCTGCGCGGTCCGACTGGGGCTGAGGCAGGTCAAGGGCCTCGGCGAGAACGATGCCAAGCGCCTCACGGATGCGCGCGGGACCGGCTTCGACTCGGTGCGCGACCTGTGGCTGCGCTCGGGGCTGAGGCCGGCGGTGCTGGAGCGCCTCGCCGAGGCCGACGCCTTCCGCTCCCTCGGGCTGGACCGGCGCGAGACGCTGTGGATCGTACGCGGCCTCAACCGGGCCGGCGACAAGGACGACCTGCCGCTCCTCAAGGCCCTGAGCTTCGTCGAGCTGGAACCGGAAGTGCGGCTGCCGCCGATGCCGCTGGGGCAGCACGTCGTCGAGGACTACCGCCACCTGTCGCTGAGCCTGAAGGCGCACCCCGTCGCCTTCGTCCGCGACCAGCTCGCCGACTGCGTGCCGGCGGACGCGCTCGCCACCGCGCCCGACGGTGCGCGCGTCACGGTGGCGGGGCTGGTGCTGGTGCGCCAGAGGCCGGGCTCGGCGAAGGGCACCATCTTCCTGACGCTGGAGGACGAGACGGGGATCAGCAACGTCATCGTCTGGCCGAAGCTGTTCGAGGCGCTGCGCGCGGTGGTGATCGGCGCCCGCTTCATCGCCGTGACGGGACGGGTGCAGCGCGACGGCCGGGGCGATGATGCCGTGGTGCACCTGATCGCGGAGAAGGCCGAGGACCTGACGCGACTGCTCGGCCTGCTATCGCGGCCCGGCGCGGCGCCGATCACCACCG
>CALMRL010000667.1 GCA_937873345.1 uncultured Beijerinckiaceae bacterium
GCACGAAGATGCCGATCGCGGCGTAGGACAGCGCCACCCCGAGCCCCAGCGCCACCGGCCCGAGCCGGTGCTCGGAGACGGCGGCGCCGAGCACGATCGGCAGGAGCGGCAGCACGCAGGGTGAGAGCACCGACAGGATGCCGGCGAGGAAGGCGAGCGCGATCATCGGCCCTGCACCCTCATGCCGCGCTCACCCTCATTCAGCCTTGGCGAACAGCCGGGCGACCGAGGCCTTGGCCGTGTCGCCCGACGAGCGCGCCGTCTCCGTCGCGCCATGGTACGCGATGAAGGTGCTCTGCATGCGCACGCCGAGCTTGTGCAGCAGCGGCTTCGATGAGTCGAAGTCGACGTCGAACACGGTGACGTCCTTGTACTTCGGCTCGGCGAGCAGCGCGGCGACGATCGGCTTCTGCGCCTGGCAGGTCGAGCACCAGGG
Source organism: uncultured Beijerinckiaceae bacterium (assembly GCA_937873345.1). Lineage (GTDB taxonomy): Bacteria > Pseudomonadota > Alphaproteobacteria > Rhizobiales > Beijerinckiaceae > RH-AL1. The sequence continues at coordinate 437 of CALMRL010000667.1, forward strand.
CGCGGTGACGTGCACCACCACCGGGCGCCCTTGCGCCTGCGCCGCGGCAAGCGCCTCGGCGGAGTAGGGAAGTTCCGCGGCGAGCGCGGGCGCGGCGAGCATCGCCAGGGCGGCGAAGGCGGCAAGGGGGGTGCGAAGGGTCATGACGGTCTCCTGCCGCGGCATACGCCACGCGCCGGCGGATGGTTACAGGAAAATGCGGCCGTCCGCCTCCACGGATGGTCGGAGACGCATCATCCCGCCTTCACCGCCTCATCAATCGGAAGTAGTTTCAGCTGCTCTAAGCCTTGTCAGGTTTGGAGCGCCTTCGTCTCGGAGGATGTCCCCGGAGGCGGCGCATATTGCGCAGGTCGTTGGATCATCGCGGACCCCATCGGGTCAGTCATCCTTTCGGGAAGCAGGGAGCGACCGAGACGCCCCGCCGTAATCGGCGTGCTGGAGTGCGCCACCTTCAGGAGTTCCCTGGCCCGACCGTGGCGGCCAGGAGGCGTGGCGACGAAAATTTGCTTTGCCGGCAGACGGGCGCGTACCCTCCTTACGGCAGGCACGTGGTCGCCATCGGCGCTGATGATGATGGCGCGATCGAAAGCGCCGTCGATCGCGTCTTCGAGCAGCGTCAGCGAGAAATGGACGTCGGTTTCCTTCTCCTCGTGTCGTGTCCATTGCGCCCCGCAGCTCTTGCACTGCGCTTTCTGTTCGCTGAAGCGGGCCATGTTGCAATGGACCCCGACACCCTGCAGAGCCCTGACGTAGAGACGATGGCGAGCATAGGAGGATGGCAGCCAAGTCGCGTAGGCAGAGAAGTACTCGACCTTGACCAGCGTCTCGGCCGGGCGGCAGAGCGAGGCAGCAAGCTTATGGAGATCGAGCCACTTCAGGTGCGGCTTACCCAACTCGTCGATGGCATGGTAGAGGTTGAACCCATCGATGTAGCAAGCAACGCGCATCGATCGTTCCAGACAAAAAAGGCCGTCCCGAAGGACGGCCTATCCGTCGGGGCGTACCCGGCGGGGGGAAGAACTCTGTAGATAGAGTCCGTCTCCTTTCGCGTCAATGAAGGATCGCGCGGTCGATCTCATCTTTCGCCATGCATCTCGTCCTCTGCACCTTCCATCAGAGAGCCATGGTCCACCTGCCATCGGGGCATTCCACACATCCTCATGGTTCACGCACCGCCGGCGCTCCGCTAAGCGTCGAACGAGAGAGTGCTTCAGCGAGGCGAGCGCCCATGGATGTGAGAACGGTCGAGACCCAGCCGATCCCCGGCCAGAAGCCCGGCACCTCGGGCCTGCGCAAGAAGGTGACCGTGTTCCAGGCGCCGAACTACGTCGAGAACTTCGTGCAGTCGATCTTCGACGCGCTCGAGAACCTCGCCGGCCAGACGCTGGTGGTCGGCGGCGACGGGCGGTACTTCAACCGCGAGGCGATCGGCACCATCCTGCGCATGGCGGCGGCGAACGGCGTGGGCCGGGTGCTGGTCGGCCAGGGCGGCCTGCTGTCGACGCCGGCGGCCTCCAACGTCATCCGGGTGCGCCGCGCCTTCGGCGGGCTGATCCTGTCGGCCTCGCACAACCCCGGCGGGCCGCACGGCGACTTCGGCATCAAATACAATGTCGCGAACGGCGGCCCGGCGCCGGAGGCGATCACCGAAGCCGTGCACGCCCGCACGCTGGCGATCACCCGCTACCGCATCCTCGACGAGCCCGCGCCCGACATCGATCGGATTGGCGAGGCGCGGCTCGGCGCCATGATCGTCGAGGTGATCGATCCCGTCGCCGACTACCACGCGCTGATGCGCAAGCTCTTCGACTTCGACCTGATCCGCCAAGCGATCGCCGGCGGCCTTACGCTCCGCTTCGACGCGATGCATGCCGTCACCGGGCCTTACGCCAGGGTGATCCTCGTCGACGACCTCGGCGTATCGGAAGGCAGCGTCGTCAACGCCGTGCCGAGCCCCGACTTCGGCGGCGGCCATCCCGACCCCAACCTCGTGCATTCGCGCGAACTCTACGAGCTGATGATGGGCGAGGACGCCCCCGACCTCGGCGCCGCCTCGGACGGCGACGGCGACCGCAACCTCATCATCGGGCGCGGGCAGTTCGTGACCCCGTCGGACTCGCTCGCCATCCTCGCCGCCAACTCCCATCTCGCGCCGGGCTACAGGCAAGGCATCGCCGGCATCGCCCGCTCGATGCCGACGTCGGCCGCCGCCGACAGGGTGGCCGAGAAGCTCGGCGTCGGCGCCTACGAGACGCCGACGGGCTGGAAGTTCTTCGGCACGCTCCTCGACGCCGGGCTCGCCACGCTGTGCGGCGAGGAAAGCGCCGGCACCGGCTCGAACCACGTGCGCGAGAAGGACGGGCTGTGGGCGGTGCTGCTCTGGCTCAACATCGTCGCCGCGCGAGGCGAGCCGGTGCGCGAGATCGTCGCCGCGCACTGGCGCGAGTACGGGCGCAACTACTATACCCGCCACGACTACGAGGAGGTTGAGAGCTCTGCCGCCGAAGGGCTGATGGCGGCCCTGCGCGCGAGCCTGCACTCGCTGCCCGGCCTCACCTTCGCCGGCTCGATGGTCGAGAAGGCCGACGACTTCGCCTACACCGACCCCGTCGACAGCTCCGCCACGGCGCGCCAGGGCATCCGCGTGCTGTTCGCTGACGGCTCGCGCATCGTCTACCGCCTGTCGGGCACCGGCACGGCGGGGGCGACGCTGCGCGTCTACATCGAGCGCTACGAGCCCGATCCCGCCAAGCAGGGGGGCGACACGCAGCAGGTGCTGGCCTCGCTGATCGCCGCCGCCGACGAGATCGCCGGGATCGGGGCGCGCACGGGGCGCGAGCGGCCGGACGTGGTGACCTGAGCACGAGCCGGCCTATGACGAGCCCGGTGGACACCGCAGGAGTGCAGCGGTCGCTCGGTGAGAGCGTGGCGCCCGCCCTCGCCGGTGCGCCGATCCAGCCTCGTCCTACTCCGCCTCGTCCTGTCCTAACCCGTCCTGCCGCTTGAGCCGCCGCCGCATCGGCCGGTGCGGCTGGCCGACCTCGGTGAAGGGGTCGCCGACGACGGCGTAGCCGAGCCGCTCGTAGAAGCCGACCGCGCTCTCCCGCGCGCCGAGCTCCACCTCCGCGATGTCCCCCGCCGCCATCGCGGCCTCGGCGAAGCGGACCAGCCGGCGCCCGAGGCCCAGGCCGCGGAAGGCCGGGGCCACCGCCATCTGCCGCAGCTTGGCGCGGGCGGGCCGGCCGGGCTCCGGGGGCAGCGGCTTCATCACTACCGAGGCACACAGCTGCGGATCGCTCTCCCCGTCGAGCACGGCGGCGAAGTGCCGCTGCGCCTCCTCATCGGCTTGGTCGGCGGCGGTCAGCGCCATCCCGAGCGGACGGCGCAGCTCGGCGTCGCGGAAGTCGAGCATCAGCCGATACAGATCCGAGCCGTAGGGGACCTCGCGGATCGTCGGGACAGTCATCCCGCCCGCGCTCCCTCTACTTGTCCCCGGCGCTGCTCGCCGCAGAGGATAGGCCGGCGGCGTCGGCCGGCAACGGAGGCACGAACAGCCGCTCCTTCGCCAGGAACTTGATCCCGTGCGCCCAGACGTTGGGGTCCTCGCCGCGCACGTCGACGACGCCCTGGCGCAGCACCCGATCGTTCGCCACGTCCTTCACCGAGCCCGACAGACTGTAGGTCGCGGCCGAGACCTCCTGCATCGCGGTGGCGACCTCGACGTCGGCGCCGAGGAGCTTCGCGATGCGCTGGTCGCAGCCGTTGCACTGCGACAGCGGCGTATTGTCGGCGATCTCCTTCGCCTGGGGCGCCGTGTCGACCACGGTGTAGCCCCTGTCGGCGACGAGCTTGCGCAGCAGCGCGGTCGCGGCGGCGAGCTTGTCGCGCATCGCCGGGGTGCCGGGCAGGCCGACGGACTCGACGTCGAACACCACCGCCTTCAGCGGCGCCTTGCCCGCGTCTTCGGCCAGCGCCGCGCCCGCGGAGGCGAGGGCCGACAGGAGGACGAGCGGGGCGGCGGAGCGGAGCAGCGTCGGCATGAAAAGCGTTCCCTCCGGACGGCGCGGCGCGCGGGCGACCCCTTAGAAGCGGCTTATGCTCGCGCGCTTGCTGGCGCCATACCACCCTGCTAGCGTCGGGGAAAGCCGACAGGTGGC
>CALMRL010000668.1 GCA_937873345.1 uncultured Beijerinckiaceae bacterium
GACCCGGATGGAATCCCCACCCCTGCGCCGACGTTCAGCGAAACTGCTCTAGGCGGTGCTCGGGTCCGCATGGGCGATGGAGGAGCCGGCGCTTCGCCAGCTTCTTGAGATCGCGTCGCGCGAGAACGCGGTCACGCCGCAGGCGCTTGAAGCCTATCGGGCAAAGTCCGTCGAGAAGGCCGAGACGGCAACGCAGCGCGACGGCGTCGGCATCCTCGACGTGACCGGTGCGCTCTTCAAGCGGGCGAACCTCTTCACCGCCATCTCGGGCGGCGCCTCCTATGACGTGCTGATGCGTGATTTCCAGGCGTTGCGTGACGACGGCAACGTCCGTGCGATTCTTCTGAACGTCGACTCGCCCGGCGGCGAGGTCGGCGGGTGCGCGGAGCTTTCCGCCGCCATCGCGAAGGCGCGCGGCAAGGGCAAGCCGATCGTCGCCTATGTCGGCGACCTCGGCGCCTCGGCCGCCTATTGGATCGCCTCGGCGTGCGACTCGATCGTCCTCGGCGCCAGCGCCGCCGTCGGGTCGATCGGTGTCAAGGCGAGCCTGACGGACACGAGCGAGCGCGACGAGCGCCAGGGCGTGCGCCGCTTCGACTTCGTCTCTTCGCAGAGCCCCTACAAGGTGTCCGACCCGAAGACGGATGACGGCACCGCGCGCATTCAGGCCCGCGTCGACGCCCTGGCGGCCGTTTTCGTCGAGACGGTCGCGGCGAACCGCGGCGTCCCGGTCGCGAAGGTGCTCGACGCCTTCGGCAAGGGCGACGTCCTGATCGGCGCCGCGGCCGTGGCCGCCGGCATGGCCGACGCGCTCGGCACCTTCGAGTCCACGCTCGCCAAGCTCTCCGCCGATACCGACCCGCTCGCTCCGAACGGGCCGATCCCCGCCGCCCTGCGCGGCCCTAACCCGCCGAAGGAAAACGCCACCATGCCGCCGCCTGCCGCGCCCCGACCCGTCCCGACGGCTCTCGACGTAGAGTTCGAGCGGGTGCGCGCTGCTGCCAACGCGCGCCATGCGGCTGAACAGAAAGCCCTTGCCGCCGAGGATCGTGCGGTTGCGATGGCGCTTGCCAGTTTGGCCGGTCCTACCTTGGCCGCATCGCCTGCCGAGATCGCCGGCTCGTCGCCGAGAGCGAGCGACCGGGCTGCGGCGATGGTGATTGGCGCCACGGTCCCGCTGTCCCTGTCGCCCTCGCCGAATGTCCCCGTCGGCGTCGAAGGTGACGCCACCGATCGCACCGTCGCGCTGATCCTCTCTTTCGCACCCCAGCGGCCGGCAGCCCCCGGCGTGACTGCGCCGGACGCCCCCGCGCCGGATGCCACCGATCGCGCTGTCGAGCTGATTTCCTCATTCATCCCGTTCCGCTGAAAGGTCCGCCCGTGTCGCCCTTCCTGTCAGCCTGTTCGGCAAGAAGCCGCCCGCCGCCTCCGCCACCTTCATCGCACGTCGCTGCCGCCGCGGCGCCAAGCGATGACGATCGTGCCGTTGCGCTCGTGCGCCGCTCTCTCTCGACCTGACAGGATCATCGCTAATGCCGACCTCATTTCTTGAAACGGTTTTCGGCAGAAAGAAGCCGACCGTCGCTGCCGCGGATGCCAAGCTCGCCGCAATCGAAGCCGACCTCGCTGCCGCGCCCGCTCGGATCGCCGCGGCCGAAGCTGTCCTGCTGCGCGTCGGCGACTTGAGCGACGAAGAGCATGCTGCGGCCGAAACAGAACTCGCCGCCGCACGCCGATCGGCCAAGCGGCTTGAGGCGCAGGCGATCGACCTTCGCGCGGCTCGTGCCGAGGCGGCGATGAATGAAACCGCCGCTGCGCTCCGCGCAAGGGCGGCAGCCGTTCAGAATAGGGCTGCGACCATGCCGGGGTTGATGGACCGCTATGACGCCGCCATCGGCAAGATTGAAGAGTTAGTCGATCAGATGCGCCAACTCGACGCCGACGTTGCCGCTGTGAATGTTGCAATTGATGAGGCCAACCGCGACGGGCTTGAGGCGCCGGAGCGTGTCTTGATGACGGCCGCTTTCTTTTACATCAAGCCCGCCAGTATTTCGTTCGATCGTGTCGTTACAGAGGAGTTTTGGGAAGTCCCAGACGATAGAGGGCGATGGAAGAGAGCGAGCCAACTTGTCGAGCGCGACGGCGAACTAGTTCCTATCGAAGGCGGGGGGCGCAAGAACACGACTTCGCGCACTATTCCGGGAAAATATCGTCCCGGCACTCGCGAGATTGGCCCACTTTCGGGTCTCTGCCTACTGAAGTCGCCGCAGTTCTGCCGCTCTCGCGGGTCGGAGGGGTCGCGATGAGCGCCATCTCGACCATCACTCTCGATCACCCCGTCGACATAGCCGGCGTCGTGATCCGCTTCGTCCCCGTCCGGTACGCGACACGCGCCGACGCCGCAGAGGTCAATCGCGCGCCAGCCAAGCTGCTACGGCAGATTGCTCGGCAAGTCGCTCCCGGCCTCGCGCCGGGCGAGAGCGTCGCAACGGCTGTAAGCGTGCTGTTGCTTATTCGCGCCATCACGGGCTTGCCCGTCGCGACGTTGCTTCAGTTTGAGCCTGACGACACGCGCAAGCTTCTGCCCTATCTCAAGATCGCGGAGGCCTGATCCGCCATGGCCAAGGCATTCTCCGTCTTCGTCGAAATTCAGGGCAGCATCGGGTCGAGCTTCAAGACGGCTGCCGCCGCGGCCGAGGGCAAGCTCCGCGGCCTTGAAGCGATCCACCGGAGCAATGCCGCGGCGGCGAAGACTGCCGCGGCCGAGATTGGCGAGTCTTACAAGGGCATCGCGAAGATGGCCGCGGCCGGCGGCATCGTCTTCAGCGTGAAGCACGCCTTCGAGAGCGGCGAGGAGCTTGCTCACGAGATGCAAGCGCTTCGCAATGCCGGGCGCTCGGCCAACGAGGTCGCCGAGGGCTTGAAGGCCGCGAACGACGCGATTCGTGAGATGCCGACGGCGACCTTGTCCGGCGGGATTAAACTGCTCAACGAGTTGACGGGCGCGTTCGGCAGCTTCGAGCACGCGAAGGAGAACCTGCCGTTCGCCTCGAAGCTCGGCGACGTGCTCAAGAACTCGTTGAACGTAGAGGACCCCGGACACGAGCTTGTTTCGTTGACGAAAGCGCTCGAAATCCGCGGTTCAGCGAACAGCCCTGAGAAGTACAAGAAAGAGGCTGAGGGGCTTGGCAGGGCCATGGTCTTCTACGGTGGGCGGTTGAAGTCGGACGATATCTATACTTTCGCCAGCAATGCCGCCGTCGGAATCGGGCAGCTTGATGAGCGCTTCCTGACGAAGATCGCGCCCGCGCTGATCCAGGAACAGGGCGGCGACAAGGTTGGCACCGGCTTGACCGCGTTCCGCACGATCATCTCGGGTCGCAAGATCACCGATCAAAAGCAAGCGAAGGCTTGGCAAGACCTTGGCTTCCTGAACCAAAAAGATATTATTACGAACAAGCAAGGCAATGTCACGGGCTGGCGTGATGGCGCTATCAAAGAAACGGAACTTGCTTACCAAGACCCATTCGAGTTCATGACCAAGGTCATCCTTCCCCGGCTCAAAGCAAGGGGAACGGATATTGACGATCCGATTAAGCTTGGCCAAGCGCTAAATACGCTGTTCAAGAACACGAAAGCAAACGCTTTTGTTACGTCTCTTTCAACTCTGGCGAACCGCAATCACCTAAATAACGATGAAGCCCTAATCAATCAGACGTTGGACATCAACGCAAACTACGACCAATCGCTTTTGAACGACCCGAATATGGCGAAGCTTGCCATCAAGTCGGCCATGGATAGTATCGGCGCTTCTCTCACGTTGCCATTACAGAAGCCATTCGCGCAAACGATGGTGAGCATTGCGCGTGCTTTGAATCAGGTCTCGGCGGCTCTCGTCGATCATCCCGAGATCGCGGCCTTGATCGCGAAGCTCGGCGCCGCGCTTCTGACATGGCAGGCGATCCGCTTCGCCAATCTCGTGCTCGGGATCGGTTCCTTCGCGAGCATGGTGGGGAACCTCGCCGTCGCCGTTCCGCTCGGGCTCGCCGCCCGGCTGATCGCGACGTCGCGGGCGATTGCGGCGTTCACCGCCGCCTCGGGCGCCGCGGCGGCGACCGCCGTTCGTGGCTTCGCCGCTTCGATGGTCGTTCTGGCCGTGCGGCTACGCGGGCTCGCGGCGGGAACCATGGCGCTGTACGGAGCCGGCGGCACGCGGGCCGTTATCGAAGCGCTTGGCGGGTCGATCGCCGGGCTCGGCCGCTCGGTGATGGCATTCTCGCTCGCGCGCATGGTCGCGCTCAAGGCCGCAATCGTCGATCTCCCGCTCGTGCGGCTTCGGGGCACCGTCGCGGGCATCATGGCGCTTCAGGCAGCGGGTGGAAGCGGGATGGTGCTCTCCGCGATGGCCGCGTCGCTGGCAAGGTTCAGTTGGGCGGTGGTGAAATTCCCGTTCGTTGCGCTGCGCGGGATCGCTGTCGCCATGTGGGCGCTCGTCGCGAACCCCGTCGGCCTCGTCTTGACCGGGATCGTCGCTATCCTCGGCGCCCTGTCTCTGTGGGTCTATAACAATTGGGCGGGGATCGTCGCCTTCTTCGGCGCCTTCGGCTCGGCCTTCATGAAGGCGCTCGGCCCCGGCGCAGGCCGTCGGATTGAGGCCGTGATCGGCTGGCTCGGCAAGGCGTGGGATTGGATCAACAACCTTCTCGGGCCGATCAACGCGACGGGCGAGGGATGGAAGGCTTGGGGCGAGTGGGCCGGCAAAGGTGTGGCGACGGCGATTAACGCCGTCACCGGCCTTCCAGGCATGTTGGCCGACGTCGGAAAGAAGGCTGTCGACCTTCTCATGAGCTTCAATTGGTTTGCGGCCGGCGTTCATATTGCCGCCGAGATTGCTAGAGGTCTCGGCGGCCTCGCCATCGCGCCGTTCAAGTGGGCGGCGAGCAAGATCGGGTTCGGCTCTTCTGAGGCCGCGGCGCCCACGGCGGCGGTGCCTGCCACTCCTGCCGCGCTTCCGCCTACTCCCGTGCCTGCGGCGAGCGCAAAGCTCGGCGGCACGATGATTGGCTTGCGCCCTCACGCCATGGAAGCCCGCGCGCTCGGCGGCCCGGTCGGGCAGGGGCAACCCTACCTCGTCGGCGAGAACGGCCCGGAAATCTTCGTGCCCGGCGCGAACGGCAGGATCGAGACGAACGGCGCGCTTCGCCGGCTCGCCAGCGTGCGCGACGACGACGGCCGGGGCGACAACGTCGAGACGGTGCGCGCGATCCGCGGCATGTCGTTCGCCATCGCGGGCGGCCTCGACAACCTTGCCCGTGCGGTTCGCGAGCATGGGGTCGGCGCGACGACTCCCGGCGGGATTGGCGCCACGGCCGGAATGGGCGGCTTTGGCGGCGCGACGCCCGGCGGCGGCGGAGGCGGCGGAACGCCCTTCGGGGGCGGCTCGCCAGTCACTCCCGCCCCTGGCGGTGGCGGCAACCCCGGCACGCCTGGCGGCCCCACGCCCGACACGGGCACGCCGGGCGGCAGCCCGCACGTCGACCTCGGCAAGATGGGCGGCGGCGCGGATAAGTTCGCGTCCAAGGCCCCCGCCATCATGGGCGGCCTCATGCAAAAGTACGGCCTGACGAAGGAGCAGGCGGCCGGCATCGTCGGCAACCTCGGCCATGAATCGAGGGGCTTCACCGCTTACCACGAGGGCGGCAAGGCAGCGGCGGCGGGCGGCGTCGGTTGGGCGCAGTGGACCGGCTCGCGCCGGAAGCTGTTCGAAGACTTCGCCGCGAAGAACCACCTCGACCCGACGTCCGACAAGGCAAGCTGGCGCTACCTCACCGAAGCCGACCCGGAAATGGCGAAGGCCATCGCCGCCGTGCGCCGCACCCATGGCGCGCACGAGGCGATGAAGGCCTTCCATGACACCTTCGAGCGGTCGGGCGATACCGATCGGCGTACGGGTGCGATCCTCAAGCCGCGCAACTGGCACAGCCGCGAACAGTATGCCGATCGCGCGCTAGGGATGAAGGAGGTCGACGGCACCGTTCAGCCCGGCACGCCCGACCAGCCGCAACCCGGTCGCGCGGCGCAGGAAGCCGGCTCCGGCGCGAAGGTCGTCGACCTCGCGCACTCCATGCTCGGCATGTCGAGCCAGGACGCGGCGCAGCATCTCGGCCATGAGATGCATCTCGGCCAGTGGTGCGCGGACTACGTCAACGGGGCGCTCGCGCGGACCGGCGGCAAGGGCACGGGTAGTGCCCTAGCAAGTTCGTTCAAGCGCTGGGGCCAGCACGTCGAGAACGAAGCGATCAAGGCCGGTGACGTGCTCGTGCGATCCGATCCGACGACGGGTCACGGCCACGTCGGCTTTGCGCGCGGCCCGGCGCAGATGCACGATGGCCGGATGATGATCCCGATGATTGCCGGCAATCACGGCAACCGCGTCGGCGAGTCGTGGGAACCGATCGGCAAGTATGAGGCACGCCGGGCGCCGGAGCGCGAGAACCCGGCTGTGGCGCGCGCCGCGGTGCCTCCGCGGACGGCGGCCGAAGCCGCAGCACCGCGGCCAGCCGC
>CALMRL010000669.1 GCA_937873345.1 uncultured Beijerinckiaceae bacterium
CGGCCTCGGCGGCAGCGTCTCGCTGGGGCGCGCCGAGCCAGGCCTCGTGACCTGGACGACCTATCTCTACGAGGGTCCGGGACCGCACTATCAGGTCGACGACGAAATCTTCCAGATGACGGCGCTCGACGTCCTCGGCTGCGCGGACGGCTGGTGCCATGTCAGCCTCGAAGGCCGATCCGGCTACGTGATGGCCGAGGTGGTCGTCACCCGCGGCCAGGATCCGGCGGCCCCGCCGCCCGGCAAGCTGGCTCAGCCCGCCGCCTCCATCACGGCGAACCCGGCCGGCCCCTGCTTCGAGGCCAACCAGAAGGGCGGCAACGGCGGAAACATGATGACCCGCTTCTGCCAGAAGTAGCCCTCTTGATCGCAGCCCGGCGGCGAGGGCTTATGCCGCCGTGTCCTCCGCCAATCCCGACCACTCCCGTGCGCACGGCGCTCGATACGGCGAAAGTGTCGCCGTCAACCTGATCGCCGTCCTCGTCGCCGTCGACGAGGAGCAGCCGCGCGTGCTCACGATCGGCGGAGACGCCCTTCCCTCCGGGCCCTTCGCGCTCGCCCATCGCTCGCTGCAGTCCGGCCTGCGCGACTGGGTGGAGCAGCAGACGCATCACCCCATCGGCTATGTCGAGCAGCTCTACACCTTCGCCGACCGCGACCGGGGCGGTCCGGCGGACCGGCGCGTCGCGTCGGGGGCACGCATGGTTTCGATCTCGTACCTCGGCCTGACCCGCGAGCAACAGGGTCGCGGCACCGGCGGGCGCGCGTCCTGGCTCGACTGGTACGACTTCTTCCCGTGGGAGGATCACCGCGACGGCAAGCCGCCGGCGGCGACCGTGGCCGAGCAAGCCCTCGCCGCCTGGGTCGATGGCGCCCCCGACGCGGCGACCCGCCGGCTGCGCTCCGAACGTCGAGCCGTCGCCTTCGGACTGTCACCGTTCGGATGGAACGAGGAGCTGGCGCTGCAGCGATACGAGCTGCTGTTCGAGGCGGCGCTGCTCCCGGAGGCCTGTCCGGATGCCCCGGCCGGGGCGGCGTTGCTGCCGGGGCGGCCGATGACCGGCGACCATCGCCGCATCCTCGCGACCGGCATCGCCAGGCTGCGCGCCAAGATCAAGTACCGACCGGTCGTGTTCGAGCTGCTCGCGTCCTCCTTCACCCTGTTCCAGCTGCAGCGCTCGGTCGAGGCGTTGGCCGGGCACCCGCTGCACAAGCAGAACTTCCGGAGGCTCATCGAGGGGCAGAACCTCGTGGAGGAGACCGGCGCCGTCTCGAGTGCGACGGGCGGCCGACCCGCCAAGATGTACCGCTTCCGCGGCGACGTGCTGGCGGAGCGCATGGTGGCCGGCTCCAAGCTGCCGCGCGCCGAAAGCTGAAGCGAGAATGCAGGTGCTGCGGGCGACGCTCCCTTAACCAGTCTTTCAGCGGCATCGAGCAGGGTTGCGGCAGTTTCGTCCGCCCGTGCCGAGTCCTGCCATGCCGCTCTCCATCGACGCCCGCAAGCTCGTCCAGGCCGGAGCGACAGCCGCCGCCTGCCTTCTGGCATTGGCCGCCACCTCCGCCACGTCACGGGCGCAGGCCGGGCACATGCTGGTGATCCCCGCCTCCGATGGCTACGGATTCGACGACTGCCTGAGCGGCAACCAGACCTGCGGCCACGTTATCGCCGATGCCTGGTGCGAAGCGCATGGCATGGCCAGCGCCCTCTCGTTCGGGCGGAGCGACGACATCACCGCATCGATCGGCAAGTCCGAGGGCAAGAGCGAGAAGATCGAGCCCGGCGCCTTCATCGTGAATTGCAAGGAGTGAGGGGCAAGCTTTCGACGCTTCAAAGTCTTACGACGCGGGGAGGCGACCGTCATGGAACGTCCCGCCCCGTCGCCGGATTGCGGGAGCGTCATCGAGGAGCTTGACCCCATGCGTACCATCCTGGCCGGCGTCGTCGTCACCGCCTCCGTTCTCGCCTTCGCCTCCGCGGCCGATGCCAAGGGTTGCATCAAGGGTGCCATCGTCGGCGGCGTCGCCGGTCACATGGCCGGTCACGGCAAGATGGGCGCCGCCGCCGGCTGCGCCGTCGGCCACCACTCCGCCAGCAAGAAGTCGGCGCAGCAGGACGCTGGGGCGAAGTAGCCCGCTTCGTCCATCGACGACTTCGCGGGGCCGGTCGCCGGAGAGGCGGCCGGCCCCGTCATTTCGCGAGGCTGTCGGCGCACCGCGGAGGTGCAGTGTTGCCTGCCCACGGCGTGATTGCGACCGTCGAGGTCGAGTTCTTCGGCGATCCTTCGATCAGCTTGTCGGTGTATGCCATGTAGACGAGCACGTTGCGCTTCTCGTCGCAACCGCGCACGATCTGCATGTGCTTGAACAGGATCGAGCGTCTTTCGGCGAACACGGTCTCGCCCTGGCGGAACTTGCCCTTGAAGTTGATCGCCCCGTACTGCCGGCAGGCGAGCGAGACGTCCGAGGTCTGCTCGGCGAGGCCAAGCGTGCCGGCAACGCCGCCTTTCTCCGGCACGGTGTAATAGCAGGCGACGCCCTCGACGTTCGGATCGTCGATGGCGTAGGTCGCGAGCTTGTCATTGGGCGTGAGCAGCCGGAATTTCGTCGATTCGCGGAAGATCAGGTCGGGGTCATCGCCAGCGCGAGCCGGCACACCCGACAGCGCGAGAGCAAGCGCCAACGCGCCAATCGTTTCGATCCGAGCGCGCATCGCCCCCTCCCCCTCTCGCCCAAGGTCCTCATCCAGGCGCGCCGCTGATAGCATGCCCCGCACGGGCGCTGTGGCAAAACGAGCGTGGTCACCGAGGATCGTCGACATCGAGGCGGGAAGCCATGATTTGCCCATAGAGGCGTGAACACTCCGACCGGCGGCACTGCCGCATCGGGAAGCGCATGCACGACGCCAATTATCTCGTCCGTCCGAGCCGCTTGCGTCGCCAGGGCTGCTTGGTCCTCCTGGCGACTCTCATCCTTGCCGGTAGCGCCGCGGCGCAGACCGTGGACTGCGGGCGCTTACAGCAGCAGATCGCGGCCGGTGATCGTGGCGGCCGCAATTCGCAGGGGTTGCGCCGCTTCGCATCGGAGCTGGCGCGCACGCAGGCCTACGCCCACCAGCTTGGCTGCGATGGTTTCACCCTCTTCGGCGGCGATCCGCAGTGTCCCGGCCTCAACGGACGCATCCAGCAGTTGCAAGCCAGCGTGGCGCAGCAGCAGGCCGGAGGCGGGGGCGGACGCGGTGACCTCGTCGCCCGCTTCAACGCCTACTGCCGCGGCGCTCCTCCGCCGCCCGAGGGTGGCGGCTTCTTCGACAGGCTGTTCGGCTCGCTGTCGCCGCAGCCGGCTGCGCCCCCGCCCCCGGCAGTGCTCGATGAGCGGCGGCAGGAGGATGACGACGACGACCGCCCCTTGCACGGCGGTTCGCAGGCGGTCTGCGTGCGCTCGTGCGACGGCGGCTTCTTCCCCCTGCCCATCTCGGCCCGCCACAACCCCGACGAGCTGACGCAGATGTGCCAAGCCCTCTGCCCCGGCACGGAGGCGAGCGTTTTCACCCGCGCGCCGAACGCCGACATCAAGTCGGCGGTCAGCCTCGACGGGCACGCCTACATGGACCAGCAGAACGCGCTCGCTTTCCAGAAGAGCTACACGCCGGCCTGCTCATGCCGTCCGGCCGGCAAGAGCTGGGCGGAGACGTTGGCCACAGCCGAGGAGCTGCTCGACAACACGCGCAAGGGTGACATCGTGGTGACGCCGGAAAAATCCGCGGAGCTGTCCCGGCCGACAGGCGTCGTCCCCGCGCCGACACCGAACGCCTCCCCTGCCCCATCGAGCAAGCCTCCCGTGACCGCCGGCGCCGCCAAGCCAGCGATCAGGCAGGTCGGGCCGCAGCCCTGAGCCGAGCCTCGGCGCGCTCGCGGCCGATAAGCGGCAGAAGCGCCGCCAGTTCGGGACCGCTGTCGCGTCCGGTCAGGGCGAGGCGGAGGGGATGGAACAGCGCGCGACCCTTCCGCCCGGTGCGCTCGCGGATCGCGGCGGTGTAGCTCCGCCAGCCCTCCGCTGCCCAGGTCCGATCGTCCCAAGGCGACGGCGGCAGCAGCTCGGCGGCGGCGGCGAGCAGTTCGGCATCCTCGCCGGCAGCGGCGATCTCGCGATGCAGGATGCCCCACCAGCCCTCGATATCGTCGAAGCGCGCGAGGTTGCCGCGCACGGCGAGCCAGAAAGGCTCCGCTGCTTCGCCGGAGATGCCGGCGGCTGCCAGCCGGTCAGCCAGGCGGGCGAAAGGCAGCCCGTGCAGCGTGCGTGCGGAGAGCTGCAGCAGTTCGGCCGGATCGAAGCGGGCGGGATTGCGCCCGACGTGGGCGAGGTCGAGCAGCCCCGCCAGCTCATCGAGGTCCGCCACGGGCCGCACGGGGTCCGACGTTCCGGTGAGCACGGCGAAGGCGGCGATGGCGAGCGATTCGACTCCGTCGGCGCGCAGCCCGGCCAGCGAAAGCGAGCCGGAGCGCTTCGACAGCCCCTCGCCCGACGCGGTCACCAGGAGGTTGTGATGGGCGTAGCGCGACGGCGCGAAGCCGAGCGCGGAAGCAAGCTGGATCTGCACCGCCGTGTTGGTGACGTGGTCCTCGCCCCGGATGACGTCGGTGACGGCGAGGTCGCCGTCGTCGACGACGGAGGGAAGCGTGTAGAGGTAGGAGCCGTCCTCGCGCACGAGCACGGGATCGGAAAGCGAGGCGCAATCGATGCGGCTCGGCCCGCGGATGCCGTCCTCCCACGCCACGTCGACGCGATCGAGCATGAAGCGCCAGTGCGGCCGCCGGCCCTCCGCCTCCAGGCGGCGGCGATCCTCGGCGGTGAGCGCCAACGCCGCGCGGTCGTAAACCGGCGGCAGGCCTCGCCCGATCTGCCGCTTGCGGCGGCGGTCGAGCTCCTCCGCCGTCTCGTAGCAGGGGTAGAGCCTGCCCTCGGCCTCCAGCCGTCCGGCGGCGGCGGCGTAGAGCGGCAGCCGCTCGGACTGCCGCACGACGAGGTCCGGCGCGAGCCCGAGCCAAGCGAGGTCGGTCTCGATCGCGTCGGCGTATTCCCGGCGCGAGCGTTCCGCATCGGTGTCGTCGAAGCGCAGGATGAAGCGGCCGCCGCTCGCTCTCGCGGTCAGCGCGTTGAGGAGCGCCGTACGGGCGTTCCCGACGTGGATGCGCCCGGTCGGCGAGGGCGCGAAGCGGACGGTCGCCGGAGGCATCACTCCGATGCTCGGGCCGCCGCCGGCTTGATGCGGGCGAGGCGCTCCGTTTTCAGAAGCTCGGCCACCAGGAACGCCACCTCGATCGCTTGCTCCGCGTTGAGCCGCGGGTCGCAGAGGTGTGATAGCGGTCGCTGAGGTCGTGG
>CALMRL010000670.1 GCA_937873345.1 uncultured Beijerinckiaceae bacterium
CGCCGGCGCTGCGTCGCGGCGCCCTCCTGCTCGCGGCGACGATGGCCGTCCTCGACTGGCTGTCGCTCGCCGACGACTTCGCCGGCTCGCTCGCCCGCTCGCTGGCGATGGGCCACGGCGTGGCCCGCGCGGTGTTCAGCTACGCCCGCTTCTTCACCATCCAGTCGAACCTGTTCCTCGCCGTGCTGATGGGCGTCACCGCCCTCGCCCTCGCCCGGCGTCGCCCGCTGCCCCCGGCCGGGCTGTACCGGGCGCTCCTCGCCTACATGATCGTCACCGGCGTCACCTACGAGCTGCTGCTGCGCGGCTCCTGGTCGCCGCACGGCGTGCAGTTCGTCACCGACGCGGTGTTCCACGACGTCGAGCCGGCGCTGACGATCGTCTTCTGGGCGGCCTATGCGCCGAAGCGATCGCTGCGCTGGCGCTCGCTGCCCTGGCTCCTCGTCTTCCCCGCCGCCTATCTCGCCCTGACGGTCGCCGCCGGACTGATGGGTGCCGGCTATCCCTACGGTTTCCTCGATGCGCGGGCGCTCGGCTACGGCCGGCTCGCCGCGGTGGCGGCAGCCTTCCTCTGCCTGTTCCTCGGGATCGGCGCGCTGGCCACCCTCATCGGGCGCGCCGCCGCCCTCAAGGGTGGTCGCTCGCCGGCGGCTTGGCGTCGATCTTGGTCTTCCAGACCGTGATCGGCAGCTGTAGCTTCGACACGCCCTTGTTGAACGGCGCCATCCGGTCGAGCTGCGCCGCGGGCATGTAGAGCCAGCCCTCGGCGTCGATCCACATCGCGTCGACCCAGTCGAGCCGTGGATCCTGCACCAGCAGGCGCTGCCGCCCGTCCGGGCCGATCACCGAGATCGAATGCCTGTCGGTGTCGGAGGTGTAGATGTTGCCGGCGCTGTCGATCGCCGTGCCGCCGGTCGAGCCGGTCTTGGCGAAGGTGGTGATGTTCTTGGCGAGCTGCGGCGACGAGAGCTTGGGATTGTCGAGGTAGCGCGTCGCCACCCGCGACAGCGGCCCGCTCGCCGGCTGGTAGTAGAAGAACTTGCCGTCGGGCGACACTTCGAGCTGGTCGGCGTGGATGTTGACCGGCGCGCCGTCGGGGCCGCGCAGCACGTGCTCGTCGGCGGTGATCGGGCGCTGCGCGGTCAGGGACGGATCGTCGTCGAGCACCCGTCGCGCCGCGCCGCTCGCGAGGTCGAGGATGACGACGCCCGGCGACCCGGCATCGGTGAGGTAGGCGAGCTCGCCGTGGAAGCGGATGTCGTCGACCCGACTCTTCGGCCTGGTCGCCTCGTCGAGCGGATAGACCCTGGCGATCCTGTTCGTCGCGAGGTCGATGCGCACCACCTTGGCTCCGTGGGCGAGCGCCGGCGCGCCGAGGCCGGGGGCGCCGGTATCGACCACCCAAAGGTTGCCGCGCGGCCCGATGCGCAGCGCGCTGACGCCGACGAAGCGGCCGGCCGGATCGTCGCCGGCCCCGTTCCAGCCGGCGTCGGGAAACGGCACCGGCTTGCCGCCGACCCATTCCACCACCTGCGGGCCGTCGCTGCCGTCGAGCCGCGAGAGCGGCACGAAGATGCGTCC
>CALMRL010000671.1 GCA_937873345.1 uncultured Beijerinckiaceae bacterium
CCATGCACCTGATCCAGCAGTCCACGGTGGCGCGCAGCGCGCGCTGGCCCGAGCACCTCAAGGCGCGGCTGGCGCGCGAGAGCGTCGAGGGCGTATCCCTCATCAACGCGCTGCGCGTCGAGGCGGACCTCGGCACCCCGGCGCGCGGCGGCCTGCCGGCCACCACGGCAGTGCGCAGCGGCGACCGTTGGCTCGTCACAGGGCACAAGATCTATTCGACCGGCGCGCCGATCCTCCGGTGGTACGCGGTGTGGGCGAAGACCGATGAGGAGAGTCCGCGCGTCGGCACCTTCCTGGTGCCGGCCGGGCTGCCGGCCATCCGCATCGCGGAGACCTGGGACCACCTCGGCCTGCGCGCCAGCGGCAGTCACGACGTGCACTTCACGCAAGCCGCCATCCCGCTCGACCATGCCGTCGACATCCGTCCACCGGCAGAGTGGCGGCCTGACGACGTGCTGGCGCAGCACGTCGAGAACGGCGTGCTGCTCGCTGCGATGTATCACGGCATCGCCTCCGCCGCCCGCGGCTGGCTCGTCGACTTCCTGAGAAAGCGGACGCCAAGCAACCTCGGCCATTCCCTGGCCGAACTGCCGCGGGTGCGCGAGGCGGTCGGCGCCATCGACCTCAAGCTGCGCGTCGGCGCGCGGCTGATCGCCGGCCTCGCCGCCGAAATCGACGCCAGCGGCAAGCCCGCCGCCACCGACGCCTACGTCGTGAAGAGCACCGTCACCAACGACGCGGTCGCGGCGATCGAGACGGCGCTGTCGCTCACCGGCAACCACGGCCTTAGCCGCCGCAACCCGCTGGAGCGACACTACCGCGATGCCTTGTGCGGCCGGGTGCACACGCCGCAGGACGACGCGGTGCGGATGATCCTCGGCGCCGCGGCGCTCGACTGGTGAAGGGAACAGATCGCATGGACGCCTCGGCCGTCGAGTTCATCGGCTACATCGCGACGCACGAGAGTTCCGAGATCAAGCCGGCCGCCGAGCTCAGGGTCGACCCCGCCTACGTCGCCACCGTCGCCAACGCCCACGAGGCGGCCGGCTTCGACCGGGCTCTCGTCGCCTTCCACTCGACCGCGCCCGACAGCCTGCTCGTCGCCGCCCACGCGCTGACGGCGACGCGGCGCCTCCACCTGATGATCGCGCACCGCCCCGGCTTCGCCGCGCCCACCGTCGCCGCCCGGCAGTTCGCGACGCTGGACCAGCTGAGCGGCGGACGCGTCGGCGTGCACGTCATCACCGGCGGCAACGACGCCGAGCAGCGCCAGGACGGCGACTTCCTCACCAAGGAGGAGCGCTACGCCCGCACCGACGAGTACCTCGAGGTGATGAAGCGGGAATGGTTGAGCGACGCGCCCTTCGACCACGAAGGACGCTTCTACCGCGTCGCCGGCGCCTGCTCCTCGGTGCGCTGCGTGCAGCGGCCGCACATCCCCGTCTACTTCGGCGGCGCATCCGCGGCGGCGCTCGCCGTGGCGGCGAAGCACGCCGACGTCTATGCGCTGTGGGGCGAGACGCTGGCGCAGGTGCGCGAGATTACGGCCGAGCTGCGCGCTGCCGCGGGCACGCACGGGCGCAGCCTGCGTTTCAGCCTGTCGTTCCGCCCGATCCTCGCCGACACCGAGGAGAAGGCGTGGGCGCGGGCGCACGACATCTTTGAGCGGGCGCGAGCGCTGCTGGCGGGACGCGACACCGGCCCCGCGGAGAACACCGGCGCCCATCGCCTGATGGCGGCGGTGCGGCAGGGCGAGCGCCTCGACGCGCGGCTGTGGACGAAGATGGCGGCGCTGAGCGGCGGCCGCTGGAACTCCACCGCGCTGGTCGGCACGCCGGAACAGGTCGCCGACGCGCTGCTCCAGTACCACGATCTCGGCGTCACCACCTTCCTGATCCGCGGCTTCGATCCGCTGGAGGACG
Organism: uncultured Beijerinckiaceae bacterium; assembly: GCA_937873345.1. Lineage (GTDB taxonomy): Bacteria > Pseudomonadota > Alphaproteobacteria > Rhizobiales > Beijerinckiaceae > RH-AL1. Next base: position 1,923 of record CALMRL010000671.1, read on the forward strand.
CGCTCGACTACGGCCGCTCGCTGATCCCGCTGACTCGTGCCGGCATCGCCCGCCGTCGGGAGGCGGCCGGCATCGCGGCGCAGTAAAGCATCGGCCCGAAAACTGCGCAGCGGTTTTCGGAAAAGCTGATGCGATGACGGAAGCCTGCAGCGTCGAACCGCATCCGCGATGCGGTCCGACGCTGCAGCGGGTCAGCTCGGCTTCGAGCGACGCGCGCCGGCGCCGAACAGCTTCTCGCGCAGCGTGCCCTCGCCATAGCCGCGCTTGTAGCGGTCGCGCCGCTGCAGTTCGGGTACGAGCTGATCGACGATGTCGGCGAAGGTGCCGGGCATCACGGCGTAGCTGAGGTTGAAGCCGTCGACGCCGGTGTCGGCGACCCACCGCTCCATCGCGTCGGCGACCTGGCCCGGCGTGCCGCAACTGCTCGGCCCGATGCCGCCCAGCGCGACGTGGCGGCCGACCTCGCCGACGGTCCAGCGGCGGTCGCGGTCGGCGCGGGTGATGTTGTCCATCGCGGTGCGCCCGGCGTCGTTCTCGACGTGGCGCACCTCCTCGTCGAGGCGCATCGCGGCGAAGTCGACGCCGGTCCAGCCCGACATCAGCACCAGCCCGCCCTCCGGGCTCGCCAGCTCGCAGTAGCCGGCGAGCTTCTCCTGCGCCTCCCGCTCGGTCGAGCCGAGCACAACCGTCATCAGCGAGAATACCTTCAGGGCGTCGCGCCCGTGCGCCGCCGCAGCCTCGCGGATCGCGGCGACGCGCGGCGCGATCACCCGTGCCGACGGGCCGGAAACGAAGACGCATTCGGCGTGGCGGGCGGCGAAGTCGCGACCCTTGGCGGAACTGCCGGCCTGGAACAGCACGGGGGTGCGTTGCGGCGAGGGCTCGGCGAGGTGGATCGCGTCGACGCGGTAGTGCGTGCCCTCGTGCCGGATCGGGCGGACCTTGGCCGCATCGGCGTAGATGCCGCCGGCGCGGTCACGGCGCACGGCGCCGTCGGCCCAACTCTCCTCCCACAGGGCGAGGACGACGGCCATGAACTCGTCGGCGCGGTCGTAACGGTCGTCGTGGGCGGCGAGGCGCTCGCCGACGCCGCGGGCGGCGCTATCGAGGTAGCCGGTGACGATGTTCCAGCCGATGCGCCCGCGGGTCAGGTGGTCGAGCGTCGACAGGCGGCGGGCGAAGATCGTCGGCGGCTCGTAGCTGAGATTCGCGGTGACGCCGAAGCCGAGGTGCTCGGTCACCAGCGCCATCGCCGGCACCAGCATCATCGGGTCGTTGACCGGCACCTGCACGCCGCCGCGCAGCGCTGCAGCGGGCGAGCCGCCATAGACGTCATAGGCGCCGAGCACGTCGGCGATGAACATCGCGTCGAACAGCCCGCGCTCCAGCAGGCGGGCGAGGTCGGCCCAGTGCTGGAGAGAGGTGTAGTCGAGGGAGTAGTCTTGGCTGTGGCGCCACAGGCCCGGCGACTGGTGCGCCACGCAGTTCATCACGAAGGCGTTGAACAGGATTTCGCGCGGCATCCTACAGCGTGCCGGTGGAGGGGGGCGCCTTGCCGTTCAGCCAGAAGTCGCCGACGTAGTGGTACTTCCAGCGCACGGGGTCGTGCAGCGTGTGGGTGCGCCCGTTGCGCCAGTAGATGTCGAGGTTCAACGCCTCCAGCACCGCGCGGGTGCCGGTCAGCTCGAACATCCGGTTGCCGAGCAGCAGCGCGACGTCGTTGCCCGCGATCTTCGCCTCGGCCACCGCGATCGAGGCAGCGACGATGTTGGCCTTCGTCGGCTCGGCGTCGGCGCGATCGACGTGTTCGCCGGCGCGCTCCAGCATGGCGTCGGCCATCGACATCCGCACGCGCAGGTCGCCGACCGCGGCGATCATGTGCGGGTCCTCGGTCACCTGCGCGATGCCGCTGGCGCCGTACGGACGCGTGTGCTTGCGCAGGTGGTCGAGCGCAACCGTGAAGGCGCCGCGGGCGATGCCGACGTCGATCGCGGCGTGGATGATCTGCGCGACCGCGCCCATCCGGCTGCGACGCTCGAAGGCTATCTCGTGGTCGAACACCCTGTCCGCCGGCACAGCGATATCGGCGAAGATCGTGGTGCCGCTGCCGGTGGTCTTCTGGCCGAAGCCGGTCCAGTCGTCGACCAGCGTCAGTCCCGGCGTCCCGTCGCGCGGCAGGAAGCAGATGTGTCGGCGCCGCGTGTCCGGCGTCACCGCCACGCAGGCGACCCAGTGCGCGAAGAGCGCGCCGGTGCAGTAGAACTTGCGGCCGTCGAGCCGCCAGCCGTCGCCCTCCGGGTCATGCCGCACAGTGGTCTTGTAGTCGGCGGCGTGTTTGCCGCCGACTTCGGAGAGCGCGTTGCCGAGCCGCTCGCCGGCCAGCACCCGCTCGAAGAAGAAGCGCTTCATAGCCTCGGGCGCGCCAAGGCGCAGCGCTTCCACCATGTAGAAGTGGCTCTGCGGAATCTGACCGAGACTGCCGTCGGCGGCCGAG
>CALMRL010000672.1 GCA_937873345.1 uncultured Beijerinckiaceae bacterium
GGGTAATAGGAGAGGAAGGCTTTGAGCAAGCGGGGGTGATCCGGGAAGGGGAGGGTGGCTTCCTCTATCGCCCGGCAGAGAACCGCGCCAGCGCCGTCGGCGTCACATCGGAGCCGTTGCAAGCTTCCTGATCTGGTATCGGTCAGATGGGCCTATCGGATGTCTGCAACGGGTGGAGGACGGACTGTCTGCTTTTGGAAGCGAACTCAGCAGAATCGACGTCGCACGAACGGCACGAGCTGGCCGTGAGCGGAATGACGGCTTCCGGTGGTGGGGTGAAAGGAAGCGGCCGTCCCCACGCGATACAGGGGAACTGTTGCTTGAACAGCGTCCCGCGCCAATAAGGTTCGGCACCCCGCATTCCACCATCGACGTCAAGGATCACGCCGGTCATGTAGCCGTTGCCAATCAGGAAGACGATCGTGTCGGCGACGTCATCCGCGTAGCCGATTCGCCGCACGGATACGGTCGCGGCGACCCGCTCGAACACGCGTTGCTTCAGTTCCGCGGGCTGCCTGTCCCACCAGGACGTGTCGGTCACGCCCGGGAACACGGCGTCGACGCGAACAGGGCCAAGTCTGCGCGCGCGGCAGGACCATGGCGCCGAGCGCGCCGTTGATCGCGGCCAAGCCCGGCGTGCCGGGATTACCCAGCCGCCAGCACTACAGCGTTTTCATACAACCTCGACCCTTTGCGGACCTCACCCTTCCGAAATTGAAGTCGGCAGGGCTTCAGGTGTGTCTTGAGCACGTTTCATCGAGATGCGGATGAAGGGTCGAGCCGTCGTGGCAGAGGGCTGTTCAAAGGCTAGGCGAGAGACCGCCGTCGATCCGCAGGTTGACGCCGGTGATGTACCCTGATGCCGGGCTGGCGAGGAAGGCGACGGCGTCGGCGATCTCGTCCAGTCGGCCGACACGCCCCAACGGCACCTGCGCCACCATAGGCAGTATGGCACGCTCCACCTCCTCCCAGGGCGCTCCCGGAGCCGCCAGCCCCCGTTCGACCGCGATCCCCCGGAAATGGGCCTCCAGCGCAGCGCTGCGTATCGTTCCCGGAGAGACCGCATTGACGGTGATCCCGTCGCCAGCCACCGCCTTCGCCAGGGAGGCCGTCATCGCGTTCATCGCCGCCTTGCTTGCGGCGTAGTCCGGGGCGAACGGCGGCGGCATCGTCGCCGCGCCACTCGATATGTTGACGACGCGCCCCCACCCGGCCCGCCGCATCGCGGGCAGCAATCTCCGAGTGACCCTCAACGCCGCCAGCATGTTTCGGTCATAGGAGGCCAGCCACGTGGCGGGCCGCACCTCGTCCCAGGTCTCCATCGCCCCTCCCGCGCCGCCGGCGTTGTTCACCAGGATGTCGATGGACCCGACCGAGCCTTCCGCCGCCTCGATCAGTTGCTCGACCGCCTCGTCATGCGTGAGGTCTCCCAGCACGGCGTGGGCGCGCCCACCCTCGGCGACGATGGCTTGGGCCACCCTTTCGGTCTGGGTCTTGTCGCGGCCGTGGACGACGACGGTCGCGCCCTCGCGCCCGAGGGTTGTGGCGATGGCTTCGCCGATGCCCTTGCTGCTGCCCGTGACCAGCACCGTCTTGCCGCTCAGTTGCAAGTCCATCGCCGTCGTCCCACGCTGCGCCGCTGATCGCAGGGAGATCGACCGTGTCCGCCGTTGAGACAAGCACGCACCTTGAAGTGCCTATCGAGGCCCGAAACGCCTGCCTCGGCCCGGAGGGATCAGCTGCGCACGTGACGCGGGTGGTGCGCATGCTTCATGGACGCTGGAAGCTTGCGATCCTGTTCCGACTCTACGCGGATCCATTGATCCGCACCTTGCAGATGAAAAGGGATCTACCGGGCATTTCGCAGAAGGTGCTCACCCAACAGCTTCGGGAACTGGAGCGCGACCGACTGATCGAGCGCATCGATCACGGCGAGAAGCCTCTACGCGTGGAGTACCGACTATCTGCAGCAGGGTCGCAACTGCTGCCCGTGTTGCTCGCAGCGCGGAACTTCTCCGAGCACCTTGAAGCTTCGATAAGCCCGCAAGCGCAATCCGATCTTGGTTTGAGCTCGTCGACGGTACAACCATGCCTCGGCGTGCGCACACGAACCTGGAGCTGAACCGGATGGCAGATCTCCGCCCAACTTGGGCTTAGCCGATGCGAAGGTCTGCTTCACGGTAGACCACCGCGCATTGACCTACCGGCATAGGCGCGAAGCAGTTTTGTCATCCTGCCGTGGAGATCGGCGGCAACCGCCGTACGAGCGCGATCACCGCTGTTCCCAGTCGCTTGGGGCTGTGTCGTCCGGGATGGCGCGGCCCGGGAACGCGTCGGCCAAGCAGCGCATGAAGGCGACGACCTTGGGACTGACCAGGCGTCGCGAGGGGTGCAGGGCCCAGATCGCGACCGCCTGCTGGTCTGCCACGCCCCAGCAGGCGAGGCGGCCCGCGGCGAGGTCGGCGGCGATTATGGAGCGCGGCAGGGTCGCCGCGCCGGCGCCGGCCAGCGCGGCGTGGCGGACCATGGCGAGGGAGGACAGGCCGAGCACCACCGCCGGCGTCAGCACGCGCGATCGGCCGTGCCACACGAAGCGCCATGGAGGCGCGGCGCGGACCGGCCCGAGCGCCACCGCCCGCACCTCGGCGTCTCGACCGTCGGGCACCGCCACGCTCGGGGCCGCGACGACCAGCAGCTCGTCGGCAACCAGCAGCCGTCCCC
>CALMRL010000673.1 GCA_937873345.1 uncultured Beijerinckiaceae bacterium
GCCTATCAGGCCTCGGCGCAGCTCCTGAACACCGTCAACACGATGTACTCGTCGCTGCTGCAAGCCTTCAACTGACAAGCCTTCAACTAAGTCCCGCCGACCTACCGTATTGCGTCCCGCGAGCCGGCCCCGATGACTTATATCTCCTCTCTCTCGCTATCGTCGCCGGCGCGACAGTCCGTGCTGCAGGCGCAGGCCTCGCTGGCGCAGGCGCAGTCCGAGGTGTCCTCGGGCGCGCCGGCCGACCTCGGGCTGACGCTCGGCGCGCAGACAGGCACGCTGCTGTCGCTGCGCTCGCAGATCGACGGGCTGAACGGCTATTCCTCCGGCAACGCGGTCGCCGCGACGCGCCTGTCGGCGACGGCGGATGGCCTGTCGAGCCTGCTGACGACCGCGCAGACCCTCTCGTCCTCGCTGATCGCGGCCTCCTCGGCCGGCGGCGACATCGACGCGCTGTCGGCCGGCGCGCAGGGAGCGCTGGCGAGCCTCGGCTCCGGCCTCGACGCCACCGTCGCCGGCGCCAGCGTCTTCGGCGGCCTCAACACGGGCGCCTCGCCGCTCGGCAGCGGCTTCCCCGCCGCGGCGCAGGCCGCGGTGAGCAAGGCCTTCACCTCCTTCGTCGCCGCGAACGGCGGCGACGCGTCGGCGATCACGGCGACGCAGTTCCAGTCCTTCCTCGCGCAGGACGTGGCGCCGATCTTCTCAGGCTCCGGCTGGAGCGGCCTGTCCTCGGCGACGGACGCGACCGCGCAGACGGCCGTCGCGCCCGGCACCACGGTCGGGACGGGCGTGAGCGCCAACGAGGCGGCGTTCCGCCAGAGCGCGGAAGCCTACACCGTGCTGTCGGTGTTCACCGGCTCCGGCTCGCCGCTGAACGCGTCCGCCAAGGCGGCGGCGGGCGGCGCAGCGACCACGCTATTGTCGTCGGGCATCGCCGGCCTCACCGAGCTGCAGGCCCGCGTCGGCGTCGCGCAGCAGGGCGTCGATGCGGCCGCCAGCCGGATCGGCGCCACCACCGCGACCCTGACGAGCGAGGCCGGCACGATAGGCGGCGTCGACGTCTACGCTCTTTCGACGAAGGTGACGGCGCTGCAGAACCAGCTCGAAGCCTCGTACGAACTCACCTCGCGGCTGCAGAGCCTGAGCCTCACCAACTATCTCACGAGTTGAAAAGCGTCCCATGTACCAGCTGTCCTACGCGGAAATCCTCGAAGACGACCAGACCACGGCGCGCCGCGTCGAGGCGATGGCTCTCGACCGGGCGGTCGAGATGCTGGCCGACGCCGCCGCCGTGCCCACTCCAAATGCGCTCTCGCGGGAAGGCATCGAGGCGCTGCACTACACCTGCCAGCTGTGGATGGCGTTCGCCCGCGAGCTGGCGGCGCCGGAGAATGCCCTGCCGGACGCGCTGCGCGCGCAGCTGATCTCGATCGCGATCTGGGTGCTGAAGGAGGCCGACGCGATCCGCGCGGGCCGCTCGACGAACTACGGCGGCATCGCCGACATCTGCGCCGCCATCCGCGACGGACTGAGGTAGGACCGATGCAGATCACGCTGCGCGCCGGCGAGAAGCTCTACCTCAACGGCGCGGTGCTGCGCGCCGACCGCAAGGTATGCCTCGAGCTGATGAACGACGCGACCTTCCTGCTCGAAGCCCACGTGATGAGCGTCGACAAGGCGACGACGCCCTTACGCCAACTGTACTTCATCGTGCAGATGATGCTGATGAACCCGCACGAGCCGACGGAGGCCCGGCGCCTGTTCGCCGAGAGCATGGCGCGCATGCTCGCCACCTACGACGACGCGACCGTGCTCGACGGGCTGGGCCACGTGCGCGCCCTGGTCGCCGGCGAGCGGCACTTCGAGGCGCTGAAGGCATTGCGCGGCGTGTTCGGCCGCGACGACGCCCTGCTGGCGCCGGACTCCGTCGCGGGCCTCGCCCTGGCCTCCTGAGCTGCCGCGAGGCTCGCGCGACAGGTCAGTCTGGCGAAAGGCGGCGGGGGCAGGGTGGGGAGAACCCGCCCTCGCCTCTCGCCTGAAGGACCGGCCCCTTGACGGTCACCTCGCCGACGACACCCCTCACCGCCACATCCGGCCTGACGACATCAGGGACGACGTCCGCCTCGGCGACGAGCACGACGAGTTCAGCCGCCGCGACCAACACTGTGGACTACAACACCTTCCTGAAGCTTCTCGTCTCCGAGATCCAGAACCAGGACCCGACCAACCCGACCGATCCGACGCAGTATCTCGGCCAGCTCGCCTCCTTCTCGGCGGTGGGGCAGAGCGTGCAGACCAACGCCAAGCTCGACCTGATGCTGACGTCGAACGCCCTGTCGCAGGCGGAAGGCGCGATCGGGCGCACCGTCACCTCGGCCGACGGCCAGACCAGCGGCGTCGTCTCGGCGGTGGCGATCGGCTCGGACGGCTCGGCGACAGCGACGCTGCAGGGCGGCGGCACGCTGACGCTCGGCAACGGCGTCAAGGTCAGCTGATGAACGAGGCGGACGCGCTCGACATCGTGCAGCGGGCGGTGTGGACGGTGATGGCCGCCGCCGGCCCGGCCGTTGCGGCGGCGATGGTGATCGGGCTGATCGTGGCGCTGTTCCAGGCTCTGACCCAGATCCAGGAGATGACGCTGACCTTCGTGCCGAAGATCGTCGTGGTGCTGCTGGTGATGGCGCTGACCGCCTCCTTCGTCGGCGGCCAGCTGTTCGCCTTCACCAACGATGTCTACGGACGGATCGAGAAGGGGTTCTGAGCCTTCACCGGCGGCCGCTCCAGCAGGACGCGCGTGTCACGCGCCCGGCAGCGTCGTGAAGAGGCCCGGCGCGAAGGGCGTGTTCTTCGAGAACTGCATGTCGAAGCCGGCCTGGCGCAGCGCCGTCGCGGCGAGACTGTTCGAGTTCTGGCTGATCGGCGAATAGGGCAGGTGCATCTGCCCGATCCGCGCGTAGGTGCGCACGATCACCGACCACTGGGCCGACAGGTCCTGCCCGTGCGCCACCACCTTGGAGGGATAGGGATGGCCCTGGGCGTCGTGGGTGTAAAAATCGCCCGCGCCGTCGACCGCGAAGGGCGTATCGTTGCGCGGGTCGCTGACCAGCGTGCCGAAGGCCGAGGCCGGGGCGTCGCCGGCGGCGGCGACCAGCGCCGACAGAGCATTGCCCGGCGTCTGCTCGGCGGCGAGGTTGGATGGGCCGGACGAGGCGCCGTAGGAGCGACCGGCGGCATCGGTGTAGACGAGCGCCATGTGGTAGGCCATGCCGAGCCCGACGAAGCGGACGACGCTCGTCGAAGGCAACGGCGAATAGTAGGCCGTCAGCGTCTCGCGCGAGGCGTCATCGCTCCACGGCGCCGGCACCGCCGCGGAGTCGGCCTGCGGGAACTGCAGGTCGAGGGTCAAGCGCTCGGGGGTCATGTGGGGCGCGATCGCCAGCACGGTCAGGCTGACGAAGGCCAGGGCGGCCAGCTTCAGCATGGTCGATCCTTTAGAGGCATATCCTACTAAAGATGATCTAACGCACTGCTCATGATTGGGAAAGGTGCATATGCACCGTTTCCATGCACTCGCGGCATGCAATTTCCGCATGGATCGCTTAACGACAGGTCGATCGACGGATAGAACCGCAGGGATAACCCACTATCTTACAACCATGCCGATGCCTACCATTCTGGCTCCTGCCGAACTCCCGGCCCGAGACACCCCCTGCGCCGACAAACCCCGCGCTAGCCTGCTCGGCGTGGCGGCGTCGTCCGAGGCGGCGGCCGGCGCCTGCAACTACGTCGAGCTGCGCAAGGCGACCCGTCACATCGGCCAGCTCTACGACGACATCCTCGGAGCGAGCGGGTTGCGCGCGGCGCAGCAGGGGCTGCTGTTCTTCATCGACGCCCACGACGGGCCGACGATGAAGGAGATGGCCAAGGCGATCGTGATGGACCTTTCCGCGCTCGGCCAGACGCTGAAGCCGCTGGTGCGCGACGGCTACGTGCGGCTGGTGCCCTCCGCCACCGATGGTCGGGCGAAGCGCGTCTACCTGACCGAAGCCGGGCACGCCAAGGCGCGGGAGGGCGTCGCGCTGTGGGAACAGGCGCAGGGGCGCTTCGAGGCGGCGTTCGGATCGATCGGCGCGCGCGATTTGCGCGGCGCTCTGGCGCTGATCGCGTCCGACGGCTTCGCCGATGCCTTTCGCACCGCCGAGCCGCAGCCCGTGCGCCTGACACTGCGCGGCGAGAGGCCGCTGGTGGCGTAGCCGGCGCCGATCACTGGCGACCCCTCCCGGCCCGCGCAAGCTCCGCCCTCCACCCTCACCTATGCCGGTACGGTGCCGGCGCGGGCGGGACCTCCATGGCGGCGACG
>CALMRL010000674.1 GCA_937873345.1 uncultured Beijerinckiaceae bacterium
ATCGCATGGCTCGCCCCATCCGGCGGCGCGGGGAAGGCGTGGGCGGCGAGCGCGGCGGTGATCGCCGCCGCCTGCGCCGCGCCGACGTCGCCCTCGACGCCGTAGCGCGAGCCGCGGCCCTGCTCGTCGATCGAGAAACGCACGGCGTAGGCGCCGCGTGGGAGAGTGCGGGACAGGGGGGCCATCGCGCGCACCACGACGGCGTGGACCTCGCGCACCCAGGGCTCGGGCGCCGCGACCTTGGCCGCGGGCGCATCCTTGGCCGCCGCATCCTTGGCGTCAGGCTTGACGGGCTGGCCCGCGAGCGGCTTTGCCGCCTCGTCCGCCCTGCCGTCGTCCGGCATGGCGAGCGCCAGCAGGACCGCGAAAGCAGCGGCGCATCGCATGCGGTCCGGCAGTCCGCCTAGCGCGTCGGCACCGGCGTGCCGGAGCGGTAGTCGTAGAAGCCGCGCTGCGTCTTGCGGCCGAGCCAGCCGGCCTCGACGTACTTCACCAGCAGCGGGCACGGCCGGTACTTCGGGTCGGCGAGCCCCTCGTGCAGCACCTGCATCACCGAGAGCAGCGTGTCGAGGCCGATGAAGTCGGCGAGCGTCAGCGGCCCCATCGGATGGTTGGCGCCGAGCTTCATCGCCGTGTCGATCGCCTCCACCGAGCCGACGCCCTCGTAGAGCGTGTAGATCGCCTCGTTGATCATCGGCAGGAGGATGCGGTTGACGATGAAGGCGGGAAAGTCCTCGGACAGGGTGGCCGTCTTGCCGAGCCGGGCGAGGAAATCCTTGGCGACCTCGAAGGTGGCGTCCTCGGTGGCGATGCCGCGGATCAGCTCGACGAGCTGCATCTTCACCGCCGGGTTCATGAAATGTATGCCGATGAACTTCTCCGGCCGGTCGGTCGCCGCGGCAAGCCTCGTGATCGAGATCGACGAGGTGTTGGAGGCGAGCAGCGCCTCGCTCTTCAGGTGCGGACAGACCATGCCGAAGATGCGCCGCTTCACCTCCTCGTTCTCGGACGCCGCCTCGATCACCAGGTCGCACTCGCCGAAGGCGGCGAGGTCGGGCGCCGGAGAGATGCGCAGGGTCGCCGCCTCGACCGCCTCGGCCTCCAGCGCGCGGCGCTCGACCAGCTTGCCGAAGTTCCTGCGCAGCGCCTCGATGCCGCCGGCGGTGCGCGCCTCGGTGACGTCGTTCAGCAGCACGTCGATGCCGGCGAGGCCGCAAACCTGGGCGATGCCGGTCCCCATCTGCCCGGCGCCGATCACGCCAACCTTCGAGATGTTCATCGATCCGCTCGTGTTGCGCCGCACGACTCCTTGCGACGCGCGCGGCACGTCGACGATGCGGGCTGATGAGAGTGAGGCAAAGCGTCCATCGCGGCGTCCACCGCGGCACCCGTCGTGGGACGAGGCTGCGAAACAATGCGGGAAAGGCAGGAGCCGACCGCCGCGCGGCGGGTGGCCCACGCGGCCGGCACGACAGGCCGCGGCGGCCGCTCGACAGACGATCGTCCCGCCGCCCCGGTTCCCGAAGAAACCGCCGTGGTAGAGGGACACCGGCGGCGAGTCAACGCGCCCGCGGTCGCAGCCGAGCCGCGGCGGCGCCGATTTTCCCCGCGAAACCAGTTCTTAACCCTGTTCTTTCCCCGGTGCGGGCGTGCTCGCCGGCGGTGGGCGCGCGTGGGGCGCGGGCGAGCGATGGATCCCCGCCGGCGGCGCATGCTACCCGACGCGCCCTCGCTCACGACGATCGGCTCGCCGGCGGTCCCGCCATCGGCCCTGATGATCGCCCGCGCGCCGCTCCCGGCCCGGCGATCCCGAGGCGGGATGGATCGCCTGATGACCCAAGATCACCACGTCCCGGACCGCCACGTCCCGGTCCTGCTCGACGAGGCGCTGGCGGCGCTGCGGCCCGAAGGGGGCGGCCTCTTCCTCGACGCCACCTTCGGCGCCGGCGGCTACGCGGGCGCGATCCTCGCCCATCCCGGCACGCGGGTCCTCGCCCTCGATCGCGATCCCGGCGCCATCCGCGGCGGCGCCGCGCTGGCCGAGCGGCACGGCGAGCGCCTTCGCCTCGTCGAGGCGCGCTTCAGCGCGATGGAGGCCGCGGCCGATCGGGACTCGCGATGGACGTCGGCGTCTCCTCGATGCAGCTCGACGAGGCGGAGCGCGGCTTCTCCTTCCGCCGCGACGGGCCGCTCGACATGCGGATGGGCGGCACCGGCCGCACCGCCGCCGATCTCGTGAACACGCTCGACGCGGAGGCGCTGGCGGCGATCCTCTACCGCTACGGCGAGGAGCGCCTGTCGCGCCGCATCAGCAAGGCGATCGTGATGGAC
>CALMRL010000675.1 GCA_937873345.1 uncultured Beijerinckiaceae bacterium
GTTCCGGGATGGGCCGGGGAGGCACGCCGTGCGGCGCTTGGCCCCGGCGGCGCTGTGGCCGCGAAGCCGCAAGCGACTCCATATGCGACGGGTACGCCCCGGCCGCCGTTGCCGCCCCGGCGACGAGACGCTAAGCAACGCGTTGGCTCGGCCGCCGCGCTTGCCCGCCCAGGTTTGCCCGCCGGGGGCGACGGGAAGCCGGAGCGCCGACGGACGGCCCGGCGATCTCCGGCCGGCCGGAGCGAACGGCCGCAAGGAGGCGACGGAACGTGAGCGATTCGAAGACACCTCTTCTCGACACGATCGCGACCCCCGCCGACCTCCGCAAGCTCCCCGAGAGCGATCTCGCCCAGATCGCCGCCGAGCTGCGCACCGAGACGGTGGACGCGGTGTCCGTCACCGGCGGCCACCTCGGCGCCGGCCTGGGCGTCGTCGAGCTGACGGTCGCGCTGCACCACGTCTTCGACACGCCCGACGACCGCATCATCTGGGACGTCGGCCACCAGGCCTATCCGCACAAGATCCTCACCGGGCGGCGCGACCGCATCCGCACGCTGCGCAAGGGCGGCGGCCTGTCGGGCTTCACCAACAGGGGCGAGAGCGACTACGACCCCTTCGGCGCCGGCCACTCCTCCACCTCGATCTCGGCTGGCCTCGGCATGGCGGTGGCGAACCACCTGTCGGGCAAGAGCAAGAGCAACGTCGTCGCGGTGATCGGCGACGGCGCGATGTCGGCGGGCATGGCCTATGAAGCGATGAACAACGCCGGCGCGATGCACGCCCGGCTGATCGTCGTGCTCAACGACAACGACATGTCGATCGCGCCCCCCGCCGGCGCGCTCTCAGCCTATCTCGCCCGCCTCGTCTCGGGCGGCACCTACCGCACGGTGCGCGAGGCGGCGAAGCAGATGGGCAAGCACCTGCCGAAGTTCGTCTACAACCGCGCCCGCAAGACCGAGGAGTTCGCCCGCTCGCTGCTGACGGCGGGCGGCACGATGTTCGAGGAGCTGGGCTTCTACTACGTCGGGCCGATCGACGGCCACAACCTCGACCACCTGCTTCCCGTGCTGAAGAACGTGCGCGACTCGGAGACCGGGCCGATCCTGGTCCACGTGGTGACGCAGAAGGGCAAGGGCTACGCGCCCGCCGAAGCGAACCACGAGAAGTACCACGCCGTGGTGCCCTTCGACGTAATCACCGGCGCGCAGAACAAGCCGAAGGCCAACGCGCCCTCCTACACCAAGGTGTTCGCCGACGCGCTGACCGCCGAAGCCGCCCTCGACGACAAGATCGTCGCCGTCAGCGCGGCGATGCCGAACGGCACCGGGCTCGACCTGTTCGCCAAGGCCAACCCCGAGCGCTGCTTCGACGTCGGCATCGCCGAACAGCACGCCGTGACCTTCTGCGCCGGGCTGGCGACCGAGGGGTACAAGCCGTTCGCCGCGATCTACTCGACCTTCCTGCAGCGCGCCTACGACCAAGTGGTGCACGACGTCGCGATCCAGAACCTGCCGGTGCGCTTCGCCATCGACCGCGCAGGGCTCGTCGGCGCCGACGGCGCGACGCACGCGGGCTCGTTCGACACGGCCTATCTCGGCATCCTGCCGAACATGGTGGTGATGTCGCCGGCCGACGAGGCCGAACTCGTCCACATGGTCGCCACCGCGGCCAGCTACGACAAGGGTCCGATCGCCTTCCGCTACCCCCGCGGCGAGGGCGTCGGCGTCGAGCTGCCGCAGAAGGGCGAGGTGCTGGAGATCGGCAAGGGGCGCGTCATGCGCGAAGGCAAGCAGGTCGCGATCCTGTCCTTCGGCACCCGCCTCAAGGAGGCGATGCTCGCCGCCGAGGACCTGGAGAAGCACGGCATCGACGCCACGGTGGCCGATGCCCGCTTCGCCAAGCCGCTCGACGAGGCGCTGGTGGCGCGGCTCGCCCGCGGGCACGAGGTGCTGATCACGGTGGAGGAGGGCTCGGTCGGCGGCTTCGGCTCCTTCGTGCAGCAATTCCTCCTGGATGACGGCGCCTTCGACCGCGGGAGCTTACGCTTCCGCTCGATGGTGCTGCCCGACCAGTTCATCGAGCACGACAAGCCGGAGAAGCTCTATGCCGCCGCCGGGCTCGACGCCAAGGGCATCGTCGCCAAGGTGCTGGAAACGCTGGGCCGCGGCCAGAGGGTGCCGCGCTCGCTCTCGGCCTGAGGCGGTCGCGGCGCCGCCTCTCGGGCGCGCTCAGGTCGGGCGCGCGGGGCCTGTCTCGATGCCGGCGCGGACGCGATCGACGCGGTCCGGCGTCATTGCCCCCCAGCCTTTGGTGTGGAAGCGGGTGACGGCCTCGCGCCAGGACCGGAACAGCGCCGGGTCCGTCGCCGCCATGGCTTGCGGCGCATCCTCCTGCGCCAGCCGCGCGATCTCGCGCAGCAGTTCCCAATCGCGGGCCACCGCGGCATGCGCCATCCGCCCGCGCAGCAGAGCGTCGAGGGCATCGGCGTAGAGCGTGCGCCGGCTGCGCGTCATGTCCCGTCCCCGCCCGACACGAGCCGCACCAGCGGCAGGTTCTCGGCTGCCGTCTCGCGATCACCGGCGTCCGGCAAACTCGCGATGGCTGAGGCGACCACGTCCTCACCCAGCCGTCTGTGCCTCATCCACCAGACGACATCCTCGATATCGACGGGGGTCGCCCTGACGAGCTTCGCCGCGACGATGAGTTGCGGCACCGGCATGACGAGCGTCAGCTCGTCGAAACGCCCGATCTCCTCGCGCTCGAAGCGCTCCGGCAACCGGACGATGCCCGGGCGTATGATCTGCATGTAGATGGCGCCAGCGGGAAGCTCTTCCCGTGGATCGTAGAGGATGCCGAGTGCGCGGCAGGCCCGGCGGAGGTCTCCCGCGTCGAACGTCGACCCCGGCAGCCAGACGTCGAGGTCGGCGGTCTGCCGATCGGCCTGACCCGTGGCGATGGCAGGCGTGCTTCCGATGAGGCAGAGGGTCGCCGGTTTAGCCAGCGCTTGTCCTAAGCGATCGAAGACGTCGAGCAGGGTCGAGGTGTCGATCGTCATTGGCGGGTCCTGCTCCTTCCCGAATATTCTACACGACGCTTCGCCGATGCCAGGCCGGGGGACGTCGGCCGCTCGTCCGGACCGGGACGCCTCCCCGCCACCCTGGAACCATGCTAGACAGCGCCCGACGCGGGGAGGGATGTGCCCTCCCAAGGTCGAGGCCATGACACAGACACTGACGCTGCACCTCAACGGCGCGGAGCGGGCTGTCACGCTCGACGATCCCGACACCCCCCTGCTCTACGTGCTGCGAAACGACCTCTGCCTGCATGGCCCGCGCTTCGGCTGCGGGCTCGGGCAATGCGGCGCCTGCACGGTGCACGTCGACGGGCAGGCGGTGCGCTCCTGCCAGCTGCCGGCGTCGAGCGTCGGCCAGGCGAAGATCGTGACGCTGGAGGGGCTGGGCACGCCCGAGCGTCCCCACCCCGTGCAGGCGGCCTTCATCGCCGAGCAGGCGGTGCAGTGCGGCTACTGCATCAACGGCATGATCATGCAGGGCGCCGCCTTGCTAGCGAGCAATCCCAAGCCCTCGGCGCAGGACATCAAGGAGGCGCTCGCCGACAACCTGTGCCGCTGCGGCACCCACCTCCGCATCGTCGCGGCGGTGCAGCGCGCCGCGCTGGCGGGCTGAGGGAGACAGCTGATGAACGCTCCCTTCTCGCGCGATCGCCGCGCGCTCCTCGGCGGCGCCGGCGCCCTCACCGTGGCCTTCACCCTGCGCGGCGCCGCGGCGCTCGCCGACCCGGCGCAGGATCTCGCGACGCTGGAGGTCGACAAGGTCTACGCTGGCAAGTCGGTCGCGGCGACGGCGGTGGACAGCTACCTCGCCATCGACGCGCGGGGGCGGGTCACCCTGTTCTCGGGGAAAGTGGACCTCGGCACCGGCGTCGAGACGGCGCTGACCCAGATGGTCGCGGAAGAGCTCGACGTGCCGATGGCGAGCGTCGCGGTGGTCCAGGGC
>CALMRL010000676.1 GCA_937873345.1 uncultured Beijerinckiaceae bacterium
AACTCGCTCATGCCTTCGACCCTGCCGAACTCTGTAATACAAAGTACCACGCCGTGCACGGGATGCAAGCGCGATTCGCCGCCCCTGCCCTTCCCTCGGACGGGTGCATGGCTTAGAGCCGCAGCGTTTCGCCAAGGCCCGCCGGACGCATGATACGCCTCGACAAGATCAGCAAGCAGAACGGCAAGCAGATCCTTTTCATCGAGGCCTCGGCCGCGCTGAACCGAGGCGAGAAGGTCGGCTTGGTGGGGCCGAACGGCGCCGGCAAGACGACGCTGTTCCGCATGCTGACCGGCGCCGAGCAGCCCGACGAGGGGCAGGTCTCCACCGACCGCGGCGTCACGGTCGGCTACTTCTCCCAGGACGTCGGCGAGATGAGCGGGCGTTCGGTGCTCGCCGAGGTGATGGACGGCGCCGGCCCCGTCTCGGCCGTCGCCGCCGAGATGAGGGACCTGGAAGCGGCCTTCGCCGACCCTGCGCGAACCGACGAGATGGACGCGCTGGTCGAGCGCTACGGCGAGGTGCAGGCCCGCTTCGAGGAGCTCGACGGCTACGCTCTGGAAGGCCGCGCGGCGGAGGTGCTTGCCGGCCTGTCCTTCACGCCGGAGATGGTGGAAGGCGACGTCGGCCGCCTCTCGGGGGGCTGGAAGATGCGCGTGGCGCTCGCCCGCATCCTCCTGATGGCGCCCGACGTGATGCTGCTCGACGAGCCGTCGAACCACCTCGACCTCGAAAGCCTGATCTGGCTGGAAGCCTTCCTCAAGCAGTTCGACGGCGCGCTGATGATGACCTCACACGATCGCGAGTTCATGAACCGCGTCGTCGGCAAGGTGGTCGAGATCGACGGTGGCTCGCTCACCACCTACTCCGGCGACTACGTTTTCTACGAGGCCCAGCGCGCGCTCGCCGAGACGCACCAGCAGGCGCAGTTCGAGCGCCAGCAGGCGATGCTGGCCAAGGAGATCAAGTTCATCGAGCGCTTCAAGGCGCGCGCCTCGCACGCCGCGCAGGTGCAGAGCCGTGTGAAGAAGCTCGACAAGATCGAGCGCGTCGAGCCGCCGCGCCGGCGCCAAACGGTGAGCTTCGACTTCCCCGCGGCGCCGCGCTCCGGCGACGATGTGGCGAGCCTGAAGCAGGTGGCGAAGCGCTACGGCAGCCGCACGGTTTATGAAGGCCTCGACTTCGCCGTCAGGCGGCGCGAGCGCTGGTGCGTGATGGGCATCAACGGTGCCGGCAAGTCGACGCTCCTGAAGCTCGTCACCGCGACGATAGAACCCGACGAGGGCACGGTGGCGATCGGCGGCTCGGTGAAGCTCGGCTATTTCGCGCAGCACTCGATGGAGCTGCTCGACGGCGAGGCCACGGTCTTCGCCGACCTCGAAGCCAGCTTCCCGCAGGCCGGCCAGGGCTCGTTGCGCGCGCTGGCGGGATGCTTCGGCTTCTCCGGCGACGACGTGGAGAAGCGCTGCCGCGTACTGTCGGGCGGCGAGAAGGCGCGCCTCGTGATGGCGAAGATGCTCTACGACCCGCCGAACTTCCTGGTGCTCGACGAGCCGACCAACCACCTCGACATCGCCACCAAGGAGATGCTGATTCGAGCCCTCGCCGCCTACGAGGGCACCATGCTGTTCGTCTCGCACGACCGGCATTTCCTGGCCGCCCTGTCGAACCGCGTGCTGGAGGTGACGGGCGACGGTGTCGAGCAGTACGGCGGCGGCTACGTCGAGTACGTCGCGCGCACCGGCCGCGAGGCGCCGGGCTTGCGCTCCTGAGGCCGACGAGGCTTGGATCGAGCCTTCGCCGCGCCAGATGGCGGGCATGGCCGAGTTCATCCTGCACCACTATGCCTCCTCGCCCTTCTCGGAGAAGGTGCGTCTCGCCTTCGGCCTGAAGGGCCTCGCCTGGCGCTCCGTGGAGGTCGCCGCCGTGCCGCCGCGCCCTCTGCTCGACGCGCTCACCGGCGGCTACCGCCGCGTGCCGGTGCTGCAGGTCGGCGCCGACGTGTACTGCGACAGCAACCTGATCCTTCCGGCCCTGGAGCGCCTCGCCGGCGGTCCGACGCTGTATCCCGAAGCCCCGGCCCTGTCGCAGGCGCTCGGCTTCAATTGGGAGCGCTCGATCTGGCTCGCCGCGATCGGCGTCCGCGTCCATGCCGCGAAGGAGGATGCGCCGGCAGGCTTCCTGCGCGACCGCGAGAAGGAGTACCTCTACGTCGACATGAGCAAGGCGGCGATGGAGCCGCTGGCCGCGCTCAACGTGCAGAGGGTGCGCGCGCAGCTCGCCTTCGTCGACGCGGCGCTCGCCGATGGCCGCGCCTTCCTGTCGGGCGGACGGCCGGGCGCCCTCGATCTCGTCTACGCCCACATCGTCTGGCTGATGCGCGGCGCGGACGAAGCGAAGGTCGACGCGCTGCTCAACCTCGCGCCAATCCTGCCCTGGCTGCGCCGAGTGCTGGCGCTCGGCCACGGCCGCCCCGCGGCGATGGGGGCCGAGGAGGCGCTTGCCGCGGCAAGGGCGACCGAGCCGGCAGCGATCGACCACCTCCGCTCAACGCTTAACGGCGAGGGGCCTCGCATCGGCTCCGCCGTCACCGTCACCCCCGACGACTTCGCCCGCGTCCCCGTCGCCGGCACGCTGGTCGGTGCCGACGAGCGCGAAGTGGTGATCCACCGCCGCGACGAGTGCGCCGGAAACCTGCACCTGCACTTTCCGCGCGCCGGCTTCGAGATGAGGGCGGCCTGATCCCTCACCTCGCGGGAAGGCTTGAAGCGGCGTCCTCCTTCAGCGCGAAGCCGGTGAGACCGCGCGCGAGCCCCGCCCCGACGAGCCACGCGATCCGCGCCGCGGCCTGATCGGCGCCGAGGCCGCCGCTCGCGTGGATGTTCGACACGCAGTTGCGCTCTGAGTTGCACCGCTCGACGCGGGGATCGTAGGCGATGTACGCGCCGAGGCTGTCGGCGACGCTGAGGCTCGGCCGCTCGCCGGTCAGCACCACGCAGATGCGGGCTCGCAGCGCCGCGCCGACGGCATCGCAGAGGGCCACCTTCGCCTGGG
>CALMRL010000677.1 GCA_937873345.1 uncultured Beijerinckiaceae bacterium
AGCGACAGGTTTGGCGTTGCTTTTCTTCGCTGGCAAAAGCTCGGGCCCGGGCGGGTGTCCGCGGATGATCGGCGATGGTCGCCGGCCGCGGGAGGTGTCGTCGAGACTTACGAAATCGCTTCCCGTCGCGCACGCCTAAACTTCAGGACCAGCCTGCACTTCAGGGTATGGAGCGCCGCGGGCGAGGCACGCCGACGTCCGCGCCGCCTCGGCGGAGCGGCGCTCGACCCACTTTTCAGCCCCCTTGCCGCACCGAGGGCTTTCCCGCACAAGTCGCCGGGCGAGCAAGTTGAGAGCGTCGAGCACCATGACCGCGATCGCCGAGCCGGGTACGAGGGAGCGGGCCGCAGCGCTGGGGCGGAAGCCTTTCTACCGCATCCTCTACATCCAGGTGCTGATCGCCATCGTGCTCGGCGTGGTGTTCGGCCTCGCCGTCCCGCATGCGGCGACGCAGGACTGGGTGAAGGCACTCGGCGACGGCTTCGTGCGCCTCATCAAGATGGTGATCGCGCCGATCATCTTCTGCACCGTGGTGTCGGGCATCGCCCACATCTCGGATGCCCGGAAAGTGGGCCGCGTCGCCGTCAAGGCGCTGCTCTACTTCGAGATCGTCTCCACCTTCGCCTTGGTGATCGGCCTGGTGCTCGGCAACGTCATCCGTCCGGGCTCCGGGTTCTCCGGGCACGGCAATGCCGAGGCGGTGGCGAAGTTCGCCAAGGAGGCGGGGGCGCACTCGACCGTGCAGTTCTTCCTCGACATCATTCCCGAGAGCGTGTTCGGCGCCTTCGCCAGCGGCAACGTCATCCAGGTGCTGCTGTTCGCGATCCTGTTCGGCTTCGCGCTGATGGCGATGGGCGAGCGGGGCGAGACCATCCTGCGCTGGATCGACGACCTCGCCCACGGCATGTTCGGCATCATCGCCATCGTGATGAAGGCGGCGCCGATCGGCGCCTTCGGCGCGATGGCCTATACGGTTGGCAAGTACGGGCCGGGCTCGCTCGGCAATCTCGTCGGGCTGGTGCTGACCTTCTACGGCGCGGCCATCCTCTTCATCATCGTGGTCCTCGGCACCATCGCCCGCCTCACCGGCTTCTCCATCTTCAAGCTGCTCCTCTACATCAAGGCGGAGCTCCTCATCGTGCTCGGCACCTCGTCGTCGGAATCGGTGCTGCCGCAGCTCATGGAGAAGATGGAGCGGCTCGGCTGCTCCAAGCCGGTGGTCGGGCTGGTGGTGCCGACCGGCTACTCCTTCAATCTCGACGGCACCAACATCTACATGACGCTGTCGACCCTGTTCATCGCCCAGGCGCTCGGCGTCGAGCTGGACATCGGCCAGCAGCTGACCATCCTCGGCGTCGCCATGCTCACCTCCAAGGGCGCGACCGGCGTCACCGGCGCCGGCTTCATCACGCTCGCCGCGACGCTCGGCTCGATCAGCCCCGTGCTGGTGCCGGGCATGGCGATCATTCTCGGCATCGACAAGTTCATGAGCGAGTGCCGCGCGTTGACCAACCTCGTCGGCAACAGCGTCGCCTGCGTCGTGGTTGCCGCATGGGAGGGCGAGCTGGACCGCGCCAAGCTGCGCGC
>CALMRL010000678.1 GCA_937873345.1 uncultured Beijerinckiaceae bacterium
CTCTACGGCACCCGCGTCTCGATCCTGTTCGGCTTCGCCCTCACTTTTCTGTCCTCGATCATCGGCGTCGCGGCGGGATCGGCGCAGGGCTACTTCGGCGGTCGGACCGACCTGCTGGCGCAGCGCTTCATCGAGATCTGGTCGGCTCTGCCGAGCCTCTACGTGCTCATCATCATCGCCTCGTTCATCGCGCCGAGCCTGATCTCGCTGCTGTTCGTGCTGCTGCTCTTCAACTGGGTGCACCTCGTCGGTGTGGTGCGCGCCGAGTTCCTGCGCGCCCGCAACTTCGAGTACGTCCGCGCTGCCCGCGCGCTCGGCCTCTCCGACATCGGCATCATCTGGCGCCACATGCTGCCTAACGCGACGGTGGCGACGCTGACCCTCCTGCCCTTCATCATGAGCGGTTCGGTGACGGCCTTGACCGCGCTCGACTTCCTGGGTCTCGGCCAGCCGCCGGGCGCTGCCTCGCTCGGCGAACTCCTGCAGGAAGGGCAGAGTCACCGCGAGGCTTGGTGGCTCGCCGTCTCCGGCTTCGCCTCGACGGGCCTGCTGCTGGTGCTGCTGGTCTTCATCGGCGAGGGCGTGCGCGACGCCTTCGACCCGCGCAAGACCCTGACGTGACGGCGTGGTAGCCTCGCCGGAGGGAGCAGGGCGATGAACCGGATCGTGCGCGAGAACTATCCCGTGGCGGAGCTGCCGGAGGACCTGCGGGCGGAGTTCCCGCTCGACGCGACCGTGCGACTCATCATCGAGCCGCCGGAGCCGCCGCCGGAGCGGGTGCTTTCGCTCGACGAGCTGTGGGCGATGGCCCGTCCGACCTATCAGACGAGCGAGGAGGTCGTCGAGGCGGTGCGGCGCATGCGAGACGAGTGGGATGACTGAGGCGGCAGACTCGCCGCGCCTCTACGTCGATACGACGATCCTGCTCGATGCCTACAAGAGCGCATCCGCCACCTCCGCGCGGCGGAGAACGATCTTCAAGCGCCTCGCCCTCAAGGAGGGTCTCGCGGTCACGAGCGAGTTCACGCTGGCCGAGGTCCTTGGCAAGGAAGCCGAGCAGGGCTGGACTTGGCAGAAGCGCTTCTATCCTGACCTTCTCGTTTCCAGCGGTCTGTTCGACCTTCGCTCTCTCACGCGCGAGCTGCTGATCGCGACAGGAACGTTCCGTAAAGCGGCGAGAGATGATGGGCGTAGCGTCAAGCTTCCGGACGCGATCCATGCCGTGACGGCCGTGCAGGCGTCCTGCACCCATCTCTTCACCGGCGACAAACGCTTCGTGGTTCCGCACCCGATCATGCGCCTGACGCTCGATGAGGTGGACCTCGCGACCGTCGAGCGTCTCATCGATGCCTGACCCCCTCCTCGCTGTCCGCGATCTCGCCGTCTCCTTCCCCGCCTCGGGCGGCACGCCGGCCGTCGGCGGCGTCTCCTTCGACCTCGCGCGGGGGCGCACGCTGGCGCTGGTCGGCGAATCGGGGTCGTGCAAGTCGGTCACCGCGCTCGCGATTCCCCGCCTTCTGCCGGGCGGCGCCCGCGCTACGGGGTCGGTGACCCTCGATGGCACCGACGTGCTCGCCGCCGATGACGCCGCGCTGCGACGGCTGCGCGGCTCGCTCGTCACCATGGTGTTCCAGGAGCCGATGACATCGCTCAATCCGCTGCATACCGTGGAGCGGCAGATCGGCGAAATGCTCGCGGTGCATGGCACACGTGGCCGGGCAGCGCGGCGCGCCCGCACGCTAGAACTGCTCGACGAGGTCGGCATCCGCGACCCCGCGGCGCGCCTCGGCGCCTACCCCCACCAGCTGTCGGGCGGGCAGCGGCAGCGCGTGATGATCGCGATGGCGCTCGCCAACAATCCCGCCCTGTTCATCGCCGACGAGCCGACCACCGCCCTCGACGTCACGGTGCAGGCGCAGATCCTCGCCCTGCTCAAGGAATTGCAGCGCCGTCACGGCATGGCGATGCTGTTCATCACCCACGATCTCGGCATCGTCCGCGACATTGCCGACGAGGTCTGCGTGATGCAGCGCGGCCTCATCGTCGAGCGAGGCGCTTGCGCCGAGCTGTTCGCCGCGCCGCGCCATCCCTACACCCGCGCGCTGCTCGCCGCCGAGCCGAAGGGCGCGCCCGACCTCGCCGATCCTTCCGCCCCGGTGGTGGTCGAGGCGGCCGACCTGCGCGTGCATTTCCCCATCCGCGCCGGCCTGCTGCGCCGCGAGGTCGGCGCGGTGAAGGCGGTCGACGGCGTCTCCTTCACGGTCAGGGCGGGGCAGACGCTCGGCATCGTCGGCGAGTCGGGCTCGGGCAAGACTACGCTCGGGTTGGCGGTGCTGCGCCTCCTCGCCTCGCAGGGTCGGATCAGCTACGGCGGCCGAGCCATCGACGGGCTCGGTGCGGCGGTGATGCGGCCGCTGCGCCGGCACATGCAGATCGTCTTCCAGGACCCCTACGGCTCGCTGTCGCCGCGGCTGCCGATCGTCGACATCGTCGGCGAGGGGCTGGCGCTTGCCCGCCCCGGCTTGCGCGCGCCCGAGCGTCGCGCCCTTGTCGCGGCGGCGCTCGCCGAGACGGGGCTCGATCCGGCGGCGATGGACCGCTACCCCCACGAGTTCTCCGGCGGCCAGCGCCAGCGCATCGCCATCGCCCGCGCGCTGATCCTCGAGCCCGACTTCCTGGTGCTCGACGAGCCGACGTCGGCACTCGACATGTCGGTGCAGGCGCAGATCGTCGATCTGCTTCGCGCGATCCAGCGTCGACGCCGCCTCGCCTATCTCTTCATCAGCCATGATCTGCGGGTGGTGCGGGCGCTGGCCGACGAGGTGCTGGTGATGCGCGATGGCGGGGTGGTCGAGGCCGGCCCGGCAGCCGAGCTGTTCGCGGACCCGCGCGATCCCTACACCCGCGCGCTGTTCGACGCCGCTTTCCGCGACCGGTCGATCGCCGATGCGGCGCGAACGGCCGCCGAGGCGTGAGCGATCAGGGCTGCAGCGGCGTCGCCCCGCCCGGCGCCACGGCCAGCGTGTAGGGCACCTGCTCGGGCGGCGGCAGCGCGTGCGGATCGGGGTAGGTCTGCTCCCAGCCGCCGCCGAGCGCCAGGTAGAGCGCGACGAGATCGGTCGAGATGTTGGTGGTGCTCTGCGCCAGCTGCTGCTCGGCAGTGAGCACGGTCTGCGCGTTCTGCAGCAGGGTGGTGAAATCGGCCACGCCCTGGTCGTAGCGCGAGCGGGCGAAGGCCAGCGCTTGTCGGGCGTGTCCGACCTGCGCCACCAACCGATCGCGGCGCTGCTGCTCGGTCCTGTAGGCGGTGAGCTGGTTGACGACGTCGTGCCACGCGTTGAGTACCGCGCGATGGTAGGAGATCGCCGCCTGCTGCTGGCTCTTCTCCATCATCGTCAGATTGGCCTTCAGCCGGCCGCCCTGAAAGATCGGCAAGGTCACGGAGGGACCGAACTGCATGTATTGCAGCGATGTGCCCTTGAAGAGGTTCTTCGGATCGAGCGCCTGCAGCGTCGGATCGGCGTTGAGGCGCACGGAGGGGAAGAACTCGGCGATGGCGACGCCGATGTTGGCCGTCGCGGCGTGCAGCTGCGCCTCCGCCTCGCGGATGTCGGGGCGTCGCCGCGCCAGCTCACTCGGCAGGCCGATCGGCACGCGCGGCGGGTTGCGCGGTACCGGCTTGGCCGCGATCAGCTCGGCCGACAAACCCAGCGGCGGCTCGTCGAGCAGGAAGGAGATCATGTTGATCTGCTGGATTTCCTGCGCCTGCAGCGTCGGGATCTGCGCGCGGACCGACTCGACCTGGCTCGCCGCCTGCTCGAAGTCGAGGCCGGTCACCAGGCCCTTTTCCTGGCGCACCTTGGTGACCTCGAAGATCTCCTGGTCGATCTTCAGGTTGTCGCGGGCGATGCGGATCAGCTCCTGGGTGCCGCGCAGGCTGACGTAGTCGCGGGCGACCTCGGCAAGCTCCGACACCAGCATGTTGCGCCGCGTCTCCTCGCTCTGCAGGTACTGCGCGTCGGCGGCCTCGACCGAGCGAGCGACGCGGCCCCACAGGTCGAGCTCCCAGGCGGCGTTGAAGCCGATGAGATAGTTGTTGAAGCCGTTGGTGATGCGGTTGGCTTGGCTGAGGTCGGCTCCAAGTCCGCCTGCGCCGCCCGCCGCGCCGCCGCCCAGGCTGCCGAGCGATTGGAGCGGGATCAGCGAGAACAGGCCGTTCTGCGAGAACTGCTGGCGGTAGTCGGAGAAGGTGCCCGACAAGGTCGGCAGCGCCTGCGAGGCGGTGGAGGCGACGTTGGCCCGGCTCTGCGCGATGCGCAGCGTCGCGGTGCGGACGTCGAGGTTGCGGTCGGCGAGGCGCGATTCGAGCTTCGACAGCTCGGGGTCGTTGAAGATCGCCCACCATTCGACGTTGCTCGGCGCACCGCTGGTGCCGGGTAGCACCGCGACGGGTGTGCGCACCGCCCCCCCCGTATCGAGGAAGTTGCGGCTGCCCGCCGTTACCGGCACGGGTGGGACGAAGTTGGGGCCGACGCAGCCCGCGAGCGGCAGGCCAGGCAGCGTGGCGCCGAGCAGGCTGGCGCCGATAAGCTTGCGCCTGATCGTCCGGCCGACACGAATCATCCCCACCGCCGTACTGAGCCTCGTCATTGCCGCAGGACACTCAAGCCTGTGCGCGGGTGAAAGCAATTGCGAAACCGCGAAGGCCCAGCGTCCACACGGCGATTCCAGCCGTCTGTTCCAATTATGCCCGGTTGACGCAGCGGCAGGATTGCAAACTGCGTTTAATGGCCCGCGCCCCCGCCCGAAGCCTTCTTATTCGAGATGAAGATGCAGAAGGGGACCACCAGGAAGGCGACGATGGAGGCGTAGAGAAACACGTTGGAGTAGGCGAGCACCTGCGCCTGCGTCCTGTAGGTCTGGAAAGTGTGCGACACCGCCTGATCGTGGATGCCGGCCGGCGCCCGGCCGAGCGTGCGCAGGGCCGCCTCGCTCTGCTGGATCAGGTTGTTGTAGCCGTTGTGCAGCGGCGTCATGAACTTCGACAGATGCGCCTGGTCGGCCTGCGTGCGCTCCGTCACCAGCGCCGAGGAGATCGAGATGCCGATCGCCCCGAACACGTTGCGAAACATGGAAAATAGCGCGGCGCCGTCCGACTGGAAGCGCTTCGGCAGGGTGAGATAGGCGATCTGCGAGATCGGCACGAACAGGAACCCTAATGCCGCCGTCTGCGCCGAACGCATGAACACCAGTGTGTCGAAGTCGATGTCGGGGACGAGTCCGCTCGAATAGAACAGGGCGATTCCCATCAGGATGAAGCCGAACATCACGATGTAGCGCGTTTGCACGCGCTTCATGATCTGCCCGACGATGGGGATGAGGATGATGACGACGATGCCGCCCGGCGACAGGATCAGGCCCGACTTGTAGGCGTCGTAACCCAGCACCTGCTGCGAGAACTGCGGGATGATCACCGAGCTGGCGTAGAGGATGGCGCCCATGGCCGCGATGAGGACGCAGCCCATGGTGAAGTTATTGTCCTTGAAGACTTCCAGCTTGACGATCGGCTTTTTCGCGGTGAGCAGCCAGCAGATGGCGCCGAAGATGCCAAGGAAGGCCAGCACTCCCATGGTGACGATGAACCTGGAGCCGAACCAGTCGTCGTCCTCGCCGCGGTCGAGCATGACCTGGAGGCAGCCGAGCCCGAGCGCGATCAGCCCCAGCCCGATGTAGTCGACGCCGCGGTGTTTTCGCTTCTGCTTCTCCTTCTCCCAGGGCGGATCCTGCACCACGAAGAAGTTCACGATCACGGCGAAGAGGCCGACGGGGATGTTGACGAAGAAAATCCAGCGCCAGCCGTAGTTGATGGTGAGGTAGCCGCCCAGCGTCGGCCCCAGCACCGGCGCGACGATGGTCGCGATCGCCGTGACGCCGAAAGCGGCGCCGCGCTTCGCCGGCTCGAACGTGTCCAGGATGATCGACTGCTGGTTGGGCTGCAGCCCGCCCCCGAACAATCCCTGGAGGGCGCGGAAAATGATAATCTGCGTCAGGCTCTGCGAGATGCCGCAGAGGAAGGAGCACACCGTGAACATGAAGATGCAGAGCAGGAAATAGCGCTTGCGCCCGATCGTGTCCGACACCCAGCCCGAGATCGTCAGCACGATGCCGTTGGCGACGAGATAGGAGGTGAGCGCATAGTTCGCCTGGTCGTTCGACACCGCGAGCGAGCCGGCGATGTAGGGCAGCGCCACGTTGACGATGGTGGTGTCGAGGATTTCCATGAACGCCGCGAGCGTGACGCAGACCGCGATGATCCAGGGATTGACCGCCGGGCGCCAGCCCTCGCTGGCCCCCTCGGCCTTGCCACCGCCCTTGCTCTTCGCGCCCCCCTTGGCCGGCTTGCGCGCCTCGCCGTCGGCCGTGCCGGCGGCGGCGCTCATCGCACCGTCACCGTGGGCTCGACCGAGATGCCGAGCGGCAGCGGCACCGTCGGGTCGAGGCCGCTATCGATGATGATCTTCACCGGCACGCGCTGCACGATCTTCACGAAGTTGCCGGTGGCGTTCTCCGCCGGGAAGGCCGAGAACTTCGAGCCGGAGCCGAGCTGGATCGAGTCGACGTGGCCGCGCAGGTCGAGGTCGGGATAGGCGTCGACCGTGATCTTCACGCTCTGGCCAGGCCGCATCAGGTCGAGCTGCGTTTCCTTGAAGTTCGCCGTTACCCAGACGTCAGGCGACACCACGTTCATGATCTGCTGGCCGGCCTGTGCGTAGTTGCCGAGATCGACCTGGCGCCGCGTCACCCATCCGTCCTGCGGCGCCTTGATCACAGTGTAACTGAGATTGAGGTTGGCCTGATCGAGCTGGCTTTGCGCCTGCTCCACTTGGCCCTGCAACTGCCCGATCTGCTTCTCGACCTCACCGATCTGCTGCTTCACCGGCTCGGCCTGCACCACGCGCGCCTGCATCAGCAGCACCTGCGCCTGGGCGTTCTGCAGGTTGGACGTGGCGCTATCCACCTCCTGCTGGGTCGTCGCCTGCTTCGGCAGGCTCTTCTGCCGCGCATAGTCCGCCTGACGCTGCGCCAGCGTCGCCTTGGCGGCAGCGAGATTGGCCTCCGCGACCTGCAGCGCGGCGGGGAAGTTCTTCCTCGCCACCTCGGCATTGAGCATCTGGCCGGCAAGCTGCGCCTTGGCCGTGTCGAGCATGCCCTGCGCCTGGTCGCGGCTGTTGATGAAGGATCGCGGATCGATGTGGATCAGCGCCTGGCCCTTTTTCACGAACTGGTTGTCGGTGATGTCGAGCGACACCACCCGGCCGGCGACCTGCGGCGCCACCTGCACGGTGTAGCCGTCGGTGTAGGCGTCGTCGGTGTCCTCGATGTACCGCGACGACAGCCAGTAGTAGACGCCGCCGAGCACCAGCAAGGTGATCACCACCACCGCCAGCAGGAGGATGAACGGTCGGCGTCCCCTGCGCGTCTCTTCATCCTTTTCGTCAGACGTCTCGTCGGGCTCCTCATGCCCCTCCTCGTCGGAATCATCCTTCTCCGGCTGTTCGGCCTCATGCTTGTCGTCGGGGGTCGGCTGCTCGCGGCGCTCGCCGCGCGGGCGCGTCCGCAACTCGCCGTCCGGATCGTCGACGCGGCGTCTATCCTGAGTGGATTCTGGCAGCGGGGGTGGCTCGTTCCGGCTCATGCGTCGCGCTCGCCCGGCATTGGGATCGCCTCGCCAAGATGTTGGTTGTCGCCGGCCCGCGGAGATGCTTGGGTGCAGGGCAGCAACCGAACTCGCTGGTTCGCCTATAAACCAGGAACCTCATGGGCGCGTCAACTGGCCATCTGCCGATCGTGTGTTCACCTGTCCCCCGCGGCGAAAAGCGGCGGCGCGAAATCGCGGCGGTGGCCGAGCAGGTCTTCTTCGAGACCGGCTTCGCCGACACCACCATGCAGGAGATAGCCATCCGCGCCGGTGCCTCCAAGGAGACGCTGTATCGGCATTTCGGCAGCAAGGAGGAGCTGTTCGCCGAGGTCGTCGTCGCCCGCGCCCACTCCTTCCTCGGGGATCTCGACGAGCGCTTGGAGCAGCCCGGCACCGTCGCCGGCGTGCTGCTCTCGCTGGGCATCAGGGTCCTGGAGATGATGTGCACCAAGGAGTCGCTCGCCCTGTGCCGCATCGTGGTCGCGGAAAGCCCGCGCAATGGGGAGCTCGGCCAGCTGTTCATGAGCGGCGGCCCGGATCGGGTCCGCGACCGGCTGGCGGAGTTCCTGGCGGCGGCCGTGACGCGCGGGGAGCTGTGCTGCCCCGAGCCGCGCCAAGCCGCCAGCATCTTCCTCGGTGCCGTGCTCACCAACGTCCACCTCGCGCGGCTGGTGCTGCCGGACCCGCCAGTGCTGCCGCGCTCGCGCATACGCGGCCACGTCGAGGAGGTTGTGGCGATGATGATGGAACGCTACGCCGTCAAGGCGCCGACCGAGGAATCGAACCGCGGGATTTGAACCGGGCGAGGCGATCGACTATCCCCGGCCCGTCCCGATCAACCCGCCGGTGTCTCCTCCATGCTCGACCAACCCGCCGGCCGACCCGCGGCCGCCCGCGACGATGCGCAGCACGGCGCGTCACGCCACGACTGGACCGTCGCCGACATCGTTGCCATCCACGACCAACCGCTTCTCGACCTCCTCGCTGAGGCGAGCCGGGTTCACCGTGCCCACCACGATCCCAGCGACGTGCAGAGGGCGAGCCTTCTCTCGATCAAGACCGGCGGCTGTCCCGAGGATTGCGCCTACTGCCCGCAGTCGGCGCACCACCGCGAGGTGAAGCTCGACCGCGTCGAGCTGATGGACCCCGACGCCGTGCTGGCGCTGGCGAGCCGCGCCAGGGCGGCCGGGGCCGACCGCTTCTGCATGGGCGCCGCCTGGCGGCAGGTGCGCGACGGCGAGCAGTTCGACGCCGTGCTGCGCATGGTCGAGGGCGTGCGCGCCCTCGGCATGGAGGCCTGCGTCACGCTGGGCATGCTGAACGACGCCCAGGCCGGGCGGCTCAAGGCGGCCGGGCTCACCGCCTACAACCACAACCTCGACACCGGTCCCGACTTCTACGGCCGCATCGTCTCGACGCGATCCTACGACGATCGGCTGGCGACGCTGCGGGCGGTGCGGGCGGCGGGGCTGGAGATATGCTGCGGCGGCATCATCGGCATGGGCGAGGGCGTGCAGGATCGCGCCGCCATGCTGCAGGTGCTGGCGAGCTTCGACCCGCACCCCGAGAGCGTGCCGATCAACGCCCTGGTGCCGGTCGCCGGCACGCCGCTCGCGGCCCGCGGAAAAGTGGATGCCTTCGATCTCGTGCGCATGGTCGCCACCGCCCGCATCGTGATGCCGGCGTCGCGCGTGCGGCTGTCGGCCGGACGATCGAACCTGTCGCGTGAGGCACAGGTGCTGTGCATGGTCGCCGGCGCCAACTCGATCTTCTACGGCGATACGCTGCTGACGACGGCCAACAGCGGCGAGAGCGAGGACGATGCGCTGTTCGCCGCCCTGGCCGCCCGCCAGCCGGAGCACGTCCCGGCGGGGTAGATACAGGGCGTCGGCGCCTCCCGTCGTCCTCCGCAGGGGAGCGCGTCAGCGCTCCTCTTCGTCCTCGATGTCGCCATCGATCAGGTCGGACACGTTGCCGCCAGCGTCCTCCTCCTCCTCGAGGAAGGTATCGTCGTCGTTGCTGCTCGAATCGTCGTTGTCGATCTCGTCCTCGGGGCTGACCGCCGCGACCTTGCCGTCCT
>CALMRL010000679.1 GCA_937873345.1 uncultured Beijerinckiaceae bacterium
TCTGATCCTCGAGGGCTTCGCCTGCCGCTACAAATTGCAGACAACCGGCACCCGCGGGATCATCGCGTACCTCGTACCGGGCGATTTCTGCGATCTCGACGTCGTGCCGCACTCCCGAATGGATCACAGCGTCGGCACGCTGTCGGCGTGCCGGGTGGCGAAGACCGCACCGGAGACCATCCGAATGTTGCTGCAACGTCCGGCCCTCGCCCACGCCCGGCGCCTGACGACGCTCGCCGACGAGGGGACCGCGCGCGAGTGGCTTATCAACGTCGGCCGGCGCGCGGCGGTCGAGCGCGTGGCGCACCTGTTCTGCGAGTTGCACGCAAGGCTGCAGGTGGTCGGGCTCGTGGAGCGGGACAGCTTCGAGTTGCCGGTCACGCATGCCGATCTTGCCGATACGACCGGCCTTTCCCCCGTCCACGTCTGCAGAAGCCTCCAGCAGCTGAGGCAGCGCGGACTGATCGAGTTCAAAAGCCGGCGCTTGACCATCCTGGATTTGCCTCGCCTGCAGCTTTTGGCGGATTTCCGCCCGAACTATCTGCACCTTGAAAGCAGAGCCGCGGCGTGACCCTGCACTTGCAGCCAACCCAAGTCGCGACGGGGAGCGCCGATACCGACGGCCTGCTCGTGTTCCTCGGTAGCTCCCTCGTCGCGGTGCTGGTGCGGCTGTCCGACGATCACGGGGATGACACCGGCAAGTGGTACCTCGAGGCCGGCTTCGGGCGGTTGAACACCGCGATCGGACCGACCTTCCCCATCCTGGATGAGGCGAGCGAATGGATCATGCGTCAGTTCGAATGACCCGGCGATTGGTGCCGAGGACGGCTGAAGGCCTTGCGTCGTCCCGATCGCCGCGTCCCGCGGGATGCGCTCACGTCCCAGCCGAGCAGGTCCCGGCTGACGCAGCTCCCTCCGAAGCCTCTCCCAGGGATGGTTCATGATGCCTGCCAGCTACGCCGGTCACGATACGCCCCTGGATAGTCTGCGCGCGCTCGCGATCTACACCGCAACCCTCGACATCCTCGGCCAATGCTGCGCGGCCTGGGCCGCCTCCCATGCGGCGGCAGTGTCTTCGAGCGTGGATGGGGCGATGCACCGATCGTGGGACGCGACCGTCCCCCGGGCCGCGACCTCGGACAAACCGCCGTCGGCCTGACCCTGGGGTTCGCACAGCCCATATCGCCGCGACCGCGCTTGGGTTTGCTGTGGCCAGCCCGCAATGCCCATGGGGTTGATGGCTGCCGACGATCTTGTGTCCGCTCGTGCGTCTGGCGTTCCCCGGAGCGGACAGGCGGCAGCCCACCGATGTCGGGCATAGCGGTAGCGGTTGCAATGTCTGCTCAGTGGCGGCCTACTGCACCTTTGGGATGACCGGGATGGGCGCGGGGCTGGCTCCGCGCCGCCGAGCCGCCCGGCTCCGCGCCCTAGTTCCGCAGCCGGTCGATCATCGGCTGGGTGATCAGGCTCACCCCCTTGGCGGTGCGGCGGAAGCGGGCGGCGTCGTGCTCGGGGTCCTCGCCCACCACCAGCCCCTCGGGGATGCGGACGCCGCGGTCGATGATGACGTCGGCGAGCCGGGCGCCGCGGCCGACTTCGACGTAGGGCAGCACCACCGCCTTGCGGATCGCGCCGTAGGAATGGACGTGGACGCCGGTGAACAGCAGCGAGCAGGAGATGTCGGAGCCCGACACGATGCAGCCGCCCGAGACGAGCGAGTTGGTGGCGCGGCCGCGCCGGCCGTCCTCGTCGTGGACGAACTTCGCCGGAGGCGTGATCTCGCCGTAGGTCCAGATCGGCCAGTCGCGGTCGTACAAGTCGAGGCCCGGCACCGTGTCGCAGAGGTCGAGGTTCGACTCCCAGTACGCGTCGAGCGTGCCGGCGTCGCGCCAGTACGGCGCCGCCTCGTCCGACGAGCGCACGCAGGAGCGGCTGAAGGGGTGCGCCACCGCCTTGCCGTGGCGCACGATGTAGGGGATGACGTCCTTGCCGAAGTCGTGGCTTGAGTGCGGGTCGGCGGCGTCGCGGCGCAGCTGCTCGAACAGGAACTGCGTTTCGAAGATGTAGATGCCCATCGAGGCGAGCGCCATCTCGGGCTTGCCCGGCATCGCCGGCGGATCGGCGGGCTTCTCCAGAAACGACAGGATGCGGTCGTCCTCGTCCACCGCCATCACGCCGAAGCCGGCGGCCTCCATCCGCGGCACCTCCAGGCAGCCGACCGTGACGTCGGCGCCCTGGTCGACGTGCTGCTGCAGCATCAGCTCGTAGTCCTGCTTGTAGACGTGGTCGCCGGCGAGCAGCACGATGAAGCGGGGATGGTAGTCGCGGATGATCGCGATGTTCTGGTACACGGCGTCGGCCGTGCCGGCGTACCAGCCGTTCTCTGACACCTGCTGGGAGGCCGGCAGCACGTCGAAGCTCTCGTTGCGCTCGGGGCGGAAGAAGTTCCAGCCGCGCCCGAGGTGGCGGATCAGCGAATGCGCCTTGTACTGCGTGGCGACGCCGATGCGGCGGATGCCGGAGTTCAAGGCGTTGGACAGCGCGAAGTCGATGATCCGCGACTTGCCGCCGAAGTACACCGCGGGCTTGGCGCGGGTGTCGGTCAGCTCCAGCAGCCGGCTGCCGCGGCCGCCGGCCAGCACGTAGGCCATCGCGTGCCGTGCCAGCGGCCCGTGCGCCCGGTTCCCTTCCATCAAACGCTCCGCCCGCGCGTGAAGGCGCGTGCGAGGGACTTAGGACGAATGCGCGGCGGAAGGAATCCCACTTCATGCCGATGCGGCACCGTTGGCGGCCCGGCGTCGCCCTAGCCGTCCGTGTGCCGGCTTCTCTGGCCAGGTACGCGGGCGCGCCCGCGCTCTACTCGAACGCCGATGGTCCGCTTGCAAGAGGTGGCGTCGGCCAAGCTGGAACCCGCGAGGGTCATCAGTAGTCGGCGCTCGGGCGAGCACGGAAGTTCCGGTACCATGCGTCCAGGTGCGGGTGGCGGCTGCCCAGCGGCTGGTCGAACCGCTCGCGGGCCGTCTGGAAGATCGCGAACGTCGTGAAGTCGGCGATCGTGGGCGCGTCGCCAGCCAAGAACGCGTTGTCGCCGATGTTCGCCTCCAAGATGTCGAGGAGTTCGCCGACGTAACGATAGACGTGTTCAGCTACGTCGATCGAAGGTCGAGGCTCCTTCGCGGGGAAGGCATCGGTCAGGTTCCACAGCCATGCTTGGCAGCGCACGATGAGGTCGTTGCCGAGACGTTCGAGTGCGCGGACGCGGGCGCGCGACAAGGGGTCGGTTCCGATCAAGGGTCGCTCGGGGTGCAACTCTTCCAGATACTCGACGATGGCGGCCGCTTCAGTGATCGAGGTGTCGTCGTCGGTCACCAGCGTCGGCGCCCGGCCGGCCGGGTTGATCCTCAGGTACGTCGGCGACCGATGCTCCCTACCGGCATAATCAAGCTCGTGGCGTGGGACTCCGATCCCCTTTTCGGACAGGTAGATGATCACACGTCTTGGATTGGTGCCCATGCGAAACTGGTAC
Organism: uncultured Beijerinckiaceae bacterium; assembly: GCA_937873345.1. GTDB lineage: Bacteria > Pseudomonadota > Alphaproteobacteria > Rhizobiales > Beijerinckiaceae > RH-AL1. The sequence goes on from CALMRL010000679.1 coordinate 3,527, forward strand.
AGCAACATGGTGCTTCATCTCCGACCGCGTTCGACAAACCTCTTCAACGCGCGCGAGACGAGCCGTTGCAAGCGACGTGCGAAGCCCTGGCATCCCTGGTCGCCCCACCCTGGCGCGCTCGGGTGCCGGGCGTGAGCGACCCTTCCACGCACGACGCCTTCG
>CALMRL010000680.1:0-277 GCA_937873345.1 uncultured Beijerinckiaceae bacterium
GGCGACGGCGACGCCGGCGTGGGCGAGCGGCTCGACGGCGAGCCGTCCGCTGCCGCCGCGGCCGAAGTGCAGCACGGAGAAGTCGCTTGTGCCGCCTCCGAAGTCGGCGACGAGCACGGTCTCGTCGCGCGCGAGCGAACGGGCGTACCAGTAGGCGGCGCCGAGCGGCTCGTAGGCCAGCGCGATCTCCGGCACCGCCGCGGCGGCGTAGGCGGCGCGCAGGCGCGCTACGGCGAGCGTCTCGTCGGCGGCCGCGCCGGCGAATACCCCCGGTCGG
>CALMRL010000680.1:287-2837 GCA_937873345.1 uncultured Beijerinckiaceae bacterium
GGCACCGCCGGCAGCGTGCCTCCTTCGTCCTGGCCGAACAGGTCGCGCAAAAAGGTCGCCACCAGCTCCTCGATGGTGAAGCGGGTGCCGTAGAGCCGCGTCTCGGAGAAGGCGCGGCTGGCGAGGTGCGTCTTCAATGACTGGATGAAACGCTGATCGCCGTCGGGCGACTCGGCGCGGCGCAGCGCCTCCGGCCCGGCGACATGGCGCAGGGCGCCCGCCTCGCGCCAGAAGGTGAGCGCGGTGCGGAAGGTCGCCGTCGCGCCCGCGGATGTCGGCCAGGTCCGGGCCTCGACCCGCCCGTCGTCATGGGCGAGGGCGACGACGCTGTTGGTGGTGCCGAAATCGACGCCGATGCCGCTGACGGCCATGCCGGTGCCCTGCTCCCGTGTCCGGCGTCAGCGACCGATCAGGTCGTTGCTGTACTGCCGGAAACGGGTGCTGTACATCTCGCGCGCATCCGAGTCGAACAGCGAGGTCGGACCGCTGAGGATCAGGCCGGTGGCACCACCGACCGCGCCGCCGGCGCCGGTGAACAGTCGGTCGCTGAAGCGCTGGCTCTCGTCCGAGATCGACTGGCCCTTCGCGAGGCGCGAGCCGATCAGCCCGACGATCTCCGGACTCGTCGCGAAGGTGTCGTGGTTGAGGCCGCCTTCGCCACCGATCAGCGACATGTCGTAGACGGCGATGCGGTCGCGCACCAGGGTCGAATGCATCGGCTCGGCCATCGGATCGATCGCGCCGAGGCGGGCGGACGAGCCCCAAACGTCCTTCGACAGGGCCAGTGCCTTGTCCTTGCGCGACACGAACAGCGCGAAGTTCGGCCGCACCGGCCCCATGTCGGCGATCTGCTCGCGGGCGATGTCGACGTCGACGTCGGGGGCGGCCAGCAGCACGTTCTTGATCTTGGGATGGATGCGCCCGTCGCGGATCGCCATCTGCCGCAGGCTTTCGAGGAGCAGCCAGTTGCCCATCGAGTGCGCCAGCACCGACACCTCGCCGACGTTGGGGTCGTTGGCGAGGCCGCGCAGCACGCTTTCCAGCTGGTTGCGCGAATAGGTCGAGGATTCCTTGTCGTAGCCGTAGGCGAGCACGCTGCCTTGCGACGGCCAGGTGAACAGCACCGGCACCGCCTGCGTGCCGGAATCGTGCACGATCTGGGCGAAGCGGTACACCGCATCCTCGAAGCGGTTGTTGAAGCCGTGCACGAAGACCAGCACCTGGCGCTTGGGCGCATGGCGCAGCTGGTCCTGGACGAGCTTCATCGCGGCCGGCCGGTCAATGATCGCGGTGTGCTTGGCGACGAACTCCGTCGCCGGATCGCCGGGCAGCGCCTTCGGCCACTGCACCTCGCCGACCTTGCGTGATGCATCGGGCGGGATCGACACGTCGATGTCGGCGAAGGCCATCATCTCCGCGCGCTTGCCGTTGAACATGATGCCGGGCTGGGCGTCCGCCTGCCGCGTCGTCGCGACGAGCACGTTGACGCGGCTGGTGCCCGGCGCGTCCGCCACCACCGGCATCAGCACGCCGTGCGGATGGCCGGCGCAGCCGCCGAGGATGGCTCCCGCCAGAAGGATGATGAGCCGTCCCGCCGCGCGCTTCAAATCCGTCCCTTGCACCTGGTCGCGCCGGCGGCGCGGGACCCTCGTGCCCGCCGCGGCGGGCGGGCTCGTCACCTTACGCGCGGGCACGCGGCCTGTTCGTCAAGAGCGCCGCCGCTCCGTCGGGTTGCGGCGGGGCGTTGCCTTTGCGCCACCCCGGCGACCCGGCGCGGCCGAGCCACGCGTGCTTGCTTACGCGCGGCCGAGCCGCGCCTGCCCCTGCGTGGCCATCTGGTTGCCGGGGTCGAAGGTCAGGGCGCGCTGGTACATCTCGGCCGCCTTGGCGCGGTTGCCCTGCTTCTCGTAGGCGAGGCCGAGGCCGGCCCAGGCGCCGCCGTTCTTGTTGTTGACGTTCAAGGCCGCGTTGAAATCCTCGATCGCCTTGGCCGGCTTGCCGACCGCGATCAGGCTCTCGCCGCGCGCCTGGTAGGGCGCCGCCTTGAAGGGGTCGCGGTCGATCGCATTGTCGAAGTCGGTGATCGCGAGCGGCTGGTTGCCCTCGCGCTGGAACACGAGCCCGCGGGCGTGGAAGGCCTGGGCGTCCTCGGGGTTGAGGCGGATCGCCTGATCGAGGTCGCTCTTCGCCTCGCCGAGCTGGTTTTGCGAGCGCTCGAGGTTGGCGCGGCCGAGATAGGCCGGGGCGTGGTTCGGGTTGGCCGACACGGCCCGGTTGAAGTCGGCGAGCGCGGCGTCGTTGCGGTTCATCTGGCGGTAGGCCAGCGCCCGGTCGGTCAGCGCGGCGGCGCTGTTGGGATCGAGCTGGATGGCGCGGCTGAAGTCGTGCACGGCATTGTCGAACTGGCCGACGCGGGCGTAGGCGACGCCGCGCGTCGTCAGCGCCTCGACGCTTTGCGGGTTGCGATCGACGACGTCGGTCAGCGAGGCGAGGTTGGCGGAGGCGGCCTGCGGCGACTCGTTGGTGATCTCGGCGACGCCGGTGCCCGGC
>CALMRL010000681.1 GCA_937873345.1 uncultured Beijerinckiaceae bacterium
CGGCCGAGGCGGTCTCGTTGCCGTAGTGCGACTGGGGTATGCCATTGACCGACTGCGACACCGAGGAACCGCCATCCGTCTCCGTGGAGTGTCCGTGGAACAGGTCGCAGATGGTGCCGCCGCACTCGCCGCCGCGGTTCTGCCCGGTGACGCCGCCGCCGCCCATGTGGAAGAAGCCCTCGCCCTGTCCGGCCGCCACCTGCGGAGCCTGCGCGGCCGATCCCTGGCCCGCCGGTGCCGCCTGCGCTCCGCCCGCGCCATCGCCGGAGCGGGAGAACAGGTTGGTGATGTAGCCGCCGGTGCCCGACATCGTCGGCACGGTCATCGGCGTCGGCCCAGCCGGTTGCGCGGTAGCCGGCTGCTGCGGCGCCGAGCCGCCGTAGTACAGGTCGCACAGCGTGCCTTCACAGCGCTGCTGAGCGGCGGCGCTGCTGATGGCGCAGGCCAGCGCGGCGAGAACGGCGAGACTGCGAAGGCGAAGCATCGGGCCTACCCCGTCGACTGGGATCTCGAAAATGAGACCCGAGGGAGCCCCGTGATCGCCGGTGAAGGTGTCAGCGGAAAGGCGATCGGCCAGAGTGGCAAGACAGCGGTGGATTGTGACCGTGAAGCAACGGTTCTACTGCACCGCAGGCTCGGCAGCCTTCACCGCCTTCGCGTTCGCCTTGGCGACGTGCTTGCGCTTGTTCTTCGGTTTGCCTTCCGGCTCAGTCGAGGTCGGCACGGGCTCGGTCGCCACGGCGACGGGCTGGTCCGGCGTGCGGCCGCCGAACATGCCGCAAACGAAGTCATGGCAGGGAAGGAAGATCGACCCCGACTGGCCGGGCGCCGGCGCGCTCGCCGGCATGCCGGCCGGGGCCGGCGGGTTGCGGGAATAGTAGAGGTCGCAGAACAGGCCGCCGCACCTCGGCGCCTCCTGCGAGCTGGCGGAGAGCTGCTGTGCCAGCACCGGCGCGACGAGACTGATCGGCGCGATAACCGCGGCGACAGCCGCAGCCCACCTGCTAAGCGATGACATGACCTTCTCCCGGAATACCGGGTGGGATTAGGTCATGTCGATCTTGTCGGCGTGAAGGCGACGCGGCCCTCAGTGCGCCGCGTGATGCTCGACCAGTCCGACGCGACCGGGCTGCGCGGCTTCGATGCGAGCGACGCCGCTCTTCACCGCCGCCTGCACTTTCTCGAAAGCGCGCACCTCGATCTGCCGCACGCGTTCGCGGGAGATATCGAACTCGTCGGACAAGTCTTCCAGCGTGATCGGATCATCGGCGAGACGACGGGCCTCGAAGATGCGGCGCTCCCGCTCGTTGAGGACGCCGAGCGCGGAGTGCAAGGCACCGAGGCGGTTCTGCTTCTCCTCCTGATCGGCGAGCAGGCTCTCCTGGCTCGAAGACTGGTCGACGAGCCAGTCCTGCCACTCGCCCTCGCCCTCCTCGCGGAGCGGCGCGTTGAGCGACGCGTCGCCCGACATGCGACGATTCATGTCGATGACGTCCTGCTTGCTCACGCCGAGCTTGGTGGCGATGACCTCGACCTGGTCGGGACGAAGGTCACCCTCCTCCAGGGCAGAAATCTGGCTCTTCGCCTTGCGCAGGTTGAAGAACAGCTTCTTCTGGCTCGCGGTGGTGCCCATCTTCACCAGCGACCAGGAGCGCAGGATATATTCCTGGATCGAGGCACGGATCCACCACATCGCGTAGGTCGCGAGACGGAACCCCTTATCGGGCTCGAAGCGCTTCACGGCCTGCATCAGACCGACGTTGCCCTCCGACACGACTTCGCCGATCGGCAGGCCGTAGCCGCGATAGCCCATCGCGATCTTGGCGACGAGACGGAGATGCGAGGTGATGAGCTGGTGTGCGGCGTCGGGGTCTTCATGCTCGCGCCAGCGCTTGGCAAGCATGTATTCCTGCTCCGGCTGGAGCATCGGGAACTTGCGGATTTCGGTGAGATAGCGGGACAGTCCGCTCTCGCCGGAGATCATGGGTAGGGCGGCGGCCATTCGCTTCTCCAGATGAGTCCCCGGTCAACCGGCGGACCCGTTTCATCGCCATGACGAGCATCGACGATCGACACGCTGATATGGAATGCGTGGCTGCCGAGCTTAAGGGCGCAAGGCGCCCGGGCGGCATTACAAATCGGAAAGGTCGGCGCCGACGCACGAAAAGCGTCGGACACTTTTGCCGGCGGTACCGCGCCGCTGACTACTCAAGTGAATGCGATCGAGCCTTCGCGGTTGCATCACGGCATCACCGTCCGGCGCAGAACAGACATGACGTCCGTCTCCAATGAAGGCTCATCGGCCCTGCCGCAGCGCCGCGTGCAGCGCGGCGAGATCGGCCGGCAGTTCGCTCTCGAACATCAGTCCCCCGCCGGTCACGGGATGGTCGAAGCCGAGCCGCGCCGCGTGCAGCGCCTGCCGGCCCAGCGCATCGAGGCTCATACGTGCCGCGTCGGGCAGCCGTTTCGCCTTGGTGCGGAAGCCGCGGGCGTAGAGGGGATCGCCGAGCACGGGATGGCCGATGTGCGCCATGTGCACGCGGATCTGGTGGGTTCGCCCGGTCTCCAGGTGGCATTCGACGAGGCTCGCCTCGGGCGGTGCGCCCTCGAAGGCGAAGGGTTCGGCAAGGCGCCAATGCGTGATCGCCTCGCGTCCGCGCTCCGCCGAGGTGACCGCCATGCGCAGCCGGTCGGTGCCGTGGCGCCCGACGGGCGCCTCCACCGCTCCGGCCGGTCGATCCGGCGCGCCCCAGACGAAGGCGAGGTAGGAGCGCTGGAGGTTGAGCGTCCGGCCGTGGTCGGCGAACAGCCGCGACAGGCCGGCGTGCGCGGCATCGGTCTTGGCGACGACGAGCAGGCCCGAGGTGTCCTTGTCCAGCCGATGCACGATGCCGGGGCGCCGCACCCCGCCGATGCCGGAGAGGGTCGCGCCGCAATGCGCGATCAGCGCGTTGACCAGCGTGCCGCCGGCATGGCCGGGCGCCGGGTGCACCACCAGGCCCGCCGGCTTGTCGATCACGACGAGGTGCTCGTCCTCGAAGCAGATCGCCAGCGGGATCGCCTCGCCCTGCGGCTCGGGGTCGCTCGGCTCCGGCAGCAGGCAGGCGACCTCCTCGTCCGCCTTCAGCCTGCGCTTGCCGTCGCGCACCTCGAGGCCGTCGATCGTCAGCCGCCCGTCCGCGATCAGCGCCTGCAGCCGCGTGCGCGACAGGGCGAGGCCTTGGCGCTCCGCGATGCGGGCGGCGGCGGCGTCGAGGCGCTGCCCGGCCTCGGCCTCGCCGGCGGTGAAGGCGAAGATGCCGCCACCGACGGTCTCGTCCCCGTCGTCGCGCTCGTCTATGTCGACCGCAGCCATTCCCTGCCCGTCCACCCGCACTCCCGTCACTCCGCCATGCCCCGACGCGCTTCCCGGCGCCGTCATAGCGCATCCCAGCGGAAACGCCCGTCCGGCGGCAACCTCCGCGCCGGTCGAGCCGTATCGATCCCTGCGAACCAACTCGTGAAGTTCCTGCCGATGTCCTTCGCCCAGATCTATTCCCGCGTCTTCCGGTTGCTGCGCGAGGAGCGCAGCACCGTCGTGCTGCTGGTCGGCGGCGCGATGGCGCTGGTGCTGGCGCAGTTCGCCGAGCCGGTGCTGTTCGGTCGGCTGATCGATGCGCTGACGCGGTCCGCGAAGGCCGGCGCCAAGCCGAGCTTCGAGGCGCTGCTGCCGCTGATCGCCGCTTGGATCGGCTTCGCGTTGGCGACCATCGCCGCGGCGGTGGTGGTGTCGCTGCTCGCCGACCGCCTCGCCCACCGCCGGCGGCTGGCGGTGGCGGCGATGTTCTTCGAACACGCCCTCGACCTGCCGATGAGCTTCCATTCGGCGATCCATTCCGGCCGTTCGCTGAAGATCATGATCGAGAGCTCGAACGCGATGTTCCTGGTCTATCTCTCCTTCTTCCGCGAGAACCTGTCGGCCTTCCTGTCGCTCGCAGTGGTGCTGCCGCTGTCGCTGTGGCTGAACTGGCGCCTCGGCCTGCTGCTGGTCGCGCTGGTTCTGCTGTCGAGCATCGCCGCGACCACCGTGCGCCGACGCACCGAGACGCTGCAGGGCCGGGTGGAGGAGCACAACACCACCATGGCCGAGCGCGCCTCCGATGTGCTCGGCAACGTGCCCGTCATCCAGAGCTTCACCCACACCGGCCGCGAGACCGGGGCGATGCGCGACCTCAGCCGCGTCATCCTCGAAGCGCAGATGCCGGTGCTGTCGTGGTGGACGGTGGCCGTGGTATTCGGGCGCACGGCGTCGACCGTGACCCTGCTCGCCATCTTCATCACCGGCACCGCGCTCTACCTGCGCGGCATCGGCACGGTGGGCGGCATCGTGATGTTCATGACCTTCGCCAACATGCTGATCGGCAAGCTGGAGCAGCTCGTGAACTTCTCGAACTCGCTGTTCCTGCAGCAGGCCAAGCTCGCCGACTTCTTCCGCGTCCTCGACACCGTGCCGCATGTCGTGGACAGGCGGGACGCCCGCGATCCCGGCCGCTTGGCGGGCCGCGTCAGCTTCGAGGGCGTCACCTTCTCCTACCCCACCGAAGCCGGCAGCGCGCGGACGCCGGCGGTGCGCGACCTCGGCTTCACCGTCGAGCCCGGCGAGACGATCGCGCTCGTCGGCGCCACCGGCTCCGGCAAGTCGACGACGCTCGCCCTGCTGCACCGCACCTTCGATCCCTCGGCGGGACGCATCACCATCGACGGGATCGACATCCGCGACATGCCGCTCGACGCGTTGCGCCGCAACATCGGCGTCGTCTTCCAGGAGCCGATGCTGTTCGCCCGCTCGATCGAGGAGAACGTGCGCATCGGCAACCCCGACGCCTCCGCCGCGGAGCTGTCGCGGGCGCTGGAGCGGGCGCAGGCCGCCGACTTCGTCGCCGCGCAGGCGGACGGGTTGGCAACGGGTGTCGGCGAGCGGGGCCGTTCATTGTCGGGCGGCGAGCGCCAGCGCGTCGCCATCGCCCGCGCGCTCCTCAAGGACCCGCCGATCATGATCTTCGACGAAGCCACCGCGGCGCTCGACGCCGAAACCGAGCAGAAGCTGCAGCTCGCTCTCGCCAGCGCCACCCAGGGGCGCACCACTTTCGTGATCGCCCACCGCCTCGCCACCGTGCGCCATGCCTCGCGCATCCTGGTGCTGCAGAAAGGCAAGGTGATCGAGAGCGGCACCTTCGACGAGCTGGTGGCGCAGGACGGTACCTTCACCGTGCTCGCCCGCGCGCAATTCCTCGCCGAGCCCGAAAAGCCCGTCGCGGAGCGGCCGTTGCGGACGGCGACGGTTTGATCGCCGTCGCAGCCTTGCGCTCGATTCCGCACTGCCATGCGGAATTGTCGATTGCTGGTGACACGGCGTGTGTCACGTTGCGCTTAGCGAAAGCGATCCTTTCGCGGTCCGGACTGCTGCGAGGCTCCGGGCGTTTCCTCCCGTGACTTGAACCGCCGGCTCGCGCCGGCGGCTTTTTTCGTTTTGCGGCATCGTCTTCCGGTCGATGGGCTAGGCCCATGCAACGCCGCCGCTAGTCCCGCGTGCCCCGCACGGCCAGCGCCACGCTCCACAGTGCCCGCACCGTGATCGCCTGCGCAAGCCTCGGCTCGCGGCGGGCCCGCCCGACGGCGTCGGAAAGAACGCTCATCGCCTTCAGGAGCCGTCCGGCATCCCAGCGCCGCAGCTGCCGCTCTGCCACCGCGCGACGCGGACCGTAGAAGCCGGCGTCGTTGCCGAAGGAGCCGCCGGCATCCATCGCCACACGGGCACGATGCAGCGCCGTGGCGTGGCGCAGCGCCGACGCCAGCAGCATGTTGACGTCGCCGTTCTCGCAAAACAGCCTCTCCGTCGTCGCCTCGATCGCGGCGAAGGTGCCTTCGAAGGCGCCATCGATGGCGTGGTCGACGACGAGCGCCGAAGCGTCGGCGACGATTGCCTCGACATGGGTCGCCTCGATGCGCGCCTCGCCGTGGGCGTAGAGAGCGAGCTTCTCGAGTTCGGAACGCGTCGTCAGCCGGTTCTGCCCGAGCAGCGACACCAGCAGCTCGCGCGCCTGCGGCTCGATGGTGAGGCCTGCGGCGGAGAGCTCGGCATCGACCAGGGCGCCGATCTCGCGGGGGCCGTCGGGGTGGCACTCGATCGCGGCGGCGCCCGGCTCGCGTTCGAACAGCTTGCGAAGCGGGTTGTCGCGCTTGAAGGCGCCGCCCTCCACCGCGATCACGCAGTCGCGCGGGCGGGCGCGCAGGATCGGCTCCAGGGCGGGGAGGAGCGACTTGCCCGTCGCCTCGACGCCGATCGCCTTGCGGCCGCCGAACATCGGCACGGCGTTGGCCTCGTCGGCGAGCTTCAGGCGGTCGTTCGCCACTTCGTCGCCGGAGAGACGCACCAGCTGGAAGCCGTCCTTCGGGTCGTCGACGGCGCGCGTCAGGATGGTGCGGATGCGCTCCGAGATCAGCCCGGCGTCGCTGCCGAACACGAGGTAGAGGAAGACGCCGGGCGGCGGCCTGTTGATGAAGCGGTCGGCGTCCGCCGACCTGACGGCGCCCACGGGCGCCGGCTATTTCGGTCCGCCGACGAGGGCGCCGTCGGCCGCGCGGTTGGCGATGCCCTGGTCGCGGTTGGCTTCCTGCACCGCCGGCGCGCCGCCGATGCGTCGATCTGCGAGCGCCGCGGCGAGGCGCTGCCGGATCAGGTCGGAGAGCTGCTTGGCGTCGCGGATCTCGGCGTCGCGCGCGGCACGCACGTCGGCGAAGCGCTGGCTGGTTCGATCGTAGCTCTTGAACACGAAGGCCGAGCCGCGCGTCACCAGGAGCCCCGTCGCGAAATCCTCCAGCCGGTATTCGGCGTTGACCACCACCGTCGCCGAGCTGGCGCGGCCCGACACGGTGTCGATGAGCGGCGTCTGCGTCGACTCGTTCAGCCTCACGAACAGGCGATAGCGCGGCAGGGGGTGCGAGCCGGTGCCGTTGAGGTCGAAGACCAGGTCGTCGCCGAGATAGTGCCCGATGCGCTCGGGGATCGGCTCGATCGCGATCGCCTGCAGCTCGGACTGCAGGCCGGGCCCGCCCTCCGCGAACTGGCCGTACATCGGCGCGAGGCAGCCGGACACGCCCGCCGTCATCGCGAGCGCGGCGAAGCAAACCAGGAGTCGCCGGCCCCGATCCCCGAAGGTTGCGGCGCGCGGCCTCTGGGTTGCTTCGCCTCCGGCTCGCAATGACGGCGAGAGGCTTCGCAACGACGGTTCCCTATACCACCACATTGACGATCCGCCCCGGCACCACGATCAGCTTGCGCACCGGGCGTCCTTCCAGCGCGCGCATGACGGCGTCGAGCGCCAGCACGGCCGCCTTCACCTCCGCTTCGCCCGCGTCGCGCCTCACCGTCACGTCGGCCCTCTTCCTGCCGTTGATCTGCACCGGCAGGGTTATCACGTCTTCCTTGACGAGATCAGGATCGCCGACGGGCCAGGGCTGCCGCGCGACGAGATCGTCGCGGCCTATTGTCTTCCAGCAACTCTCGGCGAGGTGCGGCATCATCGGAGCGAAGATCAGCACCAGCACCTCGACGCCCTCGCGGAAGGCGAAGCGAAGGTCGTCGGGCACATCCGGCGCCTCGATCGCGCCGACCGCCGCCGACAGCCTGTTGCTGAGGTCGTAGACGCGCGACACCGCCCGATTGAAGCGCAGCGCCTCGATGTCCTCGCCGATCGCCAGCAGCGCGCCATGCGTCGCCTTGCGCACCGCCGCCGCCTCGGTGCCGAAGGTCACAGGGCACGCCATGCCCGGCGGCGCCGCCAACCCGGCCAGTTCGCCGACGAGCCGCCACAGGCGCTGCGTGAACTTCGCCGCCGCCTGCACGCCCTCCTCGGTCCAGATCACGTCGCGCTCGGGCGGACTGTCCGAGAGCATGAACCAGCGGGCGGTGTCGGCGCCGTAGTCCGCGATGATCGCGTCGGGATCGACCACGTTGCGGTGCGACTTCGACATCTTCTCGACCGGGCCGATCGCGACCTCTGCGCCGCCGTCGAGCTTGAAGGCGTGGCGCGCCTCGCCCGAACCCTCGATGCGCACCTCGGCCGGCGTCACCCACGCTCCGGCCGCATCACGGTAGGACTCGTGGTTGACCATGCCCTGCGTGAACAGGCCGGCGAAGGGCTCGGCGACCGCTGCCGGGACGTGGCCGGTGCGCGCCATCGCCCGGGTGAAGAAGCGGGCGTAGAGCAGGTGCAGGATCGCGTGCTCGATGCCGCCGATGTACTGGTCCACCGCCATCCAGCGCGCGACCGCAGCCTCGTCGGTCGGCTCGGCCTCGTTCCACGGGTCGGTGAAGCGCAGGAAGTACCAGGACGAATCGACGAAGGTGTCCATCGTGTCGGTCTCGCGCCGCGCCGCCTCGCCGCAGCGCGGGCAGGGGACCTGGCCCCAGGCGGGATGGCGGTCGAGAGGGTTGCCCGGCGCGTCGAAGGAGACGTCGTCGGGCAGCACCACCGGCAGGTCGGCGAGCGGCACCGGCACGGCGCCGCAACCGGCGCAGTGGATGATCGGGATCGGGCAGCCCCAGTAGCGCTGGCGCGAGATGCCCCAGTCGCGCAGGCGGTAGTTGACTTGGCGCTTAGCGACGGGGGCGCCGTCGAGCATGCGCGGCTCCAGCGTCGCGGTGACGGCTTCCTTGGCCTGCGCGATCGTCATCCCGTCGAGGAAGCGCGAGTTGATGAGGCGGCCTTCGCCGTCGTAGGCCTTCTCGACAATCGCGAAGTTCGCCGGGTCCGTGCCCTCGGGGCAGACCACCGCGGTGGCGCCCAGCCCGTACCTGCGCGAGAAATCGAGGTCGCGCTGGTCGTGGGCGGGGCAGCCGAAGATGGCGCCGGTGCCGTAGTCCATCAGCACGAAGTTGGCGACGTAGACCGGCAGCAGCCCGTCGGGGTCGAGCGGGTGGGCGACCTTCAAGCCGGTGTCGAAGCCGCGCTTCTCCGCCGCCTCGATCGCCGCCACCGAGGTGCCGAGGGAGCGGATTTCGGCGATGAAGGCGGCGAGCGCCGGCTCGCGCTCGGCCGCCAGCGCTGCGAGAGGGTGGTCGGCGGCGATGGCGAGGAACTTGGCGCCGTAGAGCGTGTCGGGGCGGGTGGTGTAGACCTCCAACGTCGCCTCACCGAAGGGCTCGCCGTCGAGCGCGAAGCGCAGCGACAGCCCTTCCGAGCGGCCGATCCAGTTGCGCTGCATCAGCCTGACTTTCTCCGGCCAGCGCTCCAGCGTGTCGAGGCCCGCGAGCAACTCGTCCGAGAAGAGGGAGATGCGCAGGAACCACTGCGTCAGCTCGCGCTGCTCGACGGTCGCGCCGGAGCGCCAGCCGCGGCCGTCGACCACCTGCTCGTTGGCGAGCACGGTCATGTCGACCGGGTCCCAGTTCACCCGCGCCTGCCGGCGGTCCACCAACCCGGCCGCGAGGAAGTCGAGAAACAGGCGCTGCTGGTGCTTGTAGTATGAGGGGTCGCAGGTTGCGACCTCGCGCGACCAGTCCAGCGACAGGCCCATGCTCTTCAGCTGCCCGCGCATCACCGCGATGTTCCGGTAGGTCCACGCCGCCGGCGAGGCGCCCGAGGCGCGCGAGGCGTTCTCCGCCGGCAGGCCGAAGGCGTCCCAGCCCATCGGGTGCAGCACGTCGAAGCCCTTGGCCCTGTGGTAGCGCGCCACCACGTCGCCCATCGCGTAGTTGCGGACGTGCCCCATGTGGATGCGCCCCGAGGGGTAGGGGAACATCTCCAGCACGTAGTACTTCGGCTTGGCCGAGGGCTCGTTGCCGGTCTCGTAGACGCGGGCTTGCGCCCACATCCGCTGCCAATGCGGTTCGGCCTCGCGGGGGTTGTAGCGCTCGGGGATCATCTCGGAATCGTTGCCAGGGTACTGCGGCGGAGTTGGGATCGGGCGCAGTGAGCATGGCGGGCCAGCGGAGGCAACAGCGCGGAAGCGCCTCGCGCGCCTTGTCTTTCCTGACACCTCGCGTATAAGCCGCCCCTTCGAACCGCCCGGCCGATCAGGGCTGCCGTGGCGGGTCGACTCGTTTGCCATCAATCGTTCGGTGAACGGCGGCATCTCGTGATGCCGCGACAATCAAGATGGGCACCGTGCCCGCGGAGAACCCGAAATGCCCAAGCTCAAGACGAAGTCGGGCGCTGCCAAGCGCTTCAAGATCACTGGCACCGGCAAGGTGAAGTACTGCCAGGCCGGCAAGCGCCACGGCATGATCAAGCGCACCAAGAAGCAGATCCGCAACCTGCGCGGCACCGCCGTGCTGTTCAAGACGGACGGCGACAACGTGAGGAAGTTCTTCCTGCCCAACGCCCGGTAGCGTTGGGCCGAACCTCCCCGCCTAGACCCTCCCTCTCGAAAATAAGGATCACGCTCATGGCTCGCGTGAAGCGCGGCGTCGCCGCCCATGCCAAGCACAAGAAGACGCTGAAAGCCGCCAAGGGCTTCTACGGGCGCCGCAAGAACACCATTCGCGCCGCCAAGGCCGCCGTCGATCGCTCGATGCAGTACGCGACGCGCGATCGCAAGGTGAAGAAGCGCACGATCCGCTCGCTGTGGATCCAGCGCCTCAACGCCGCTGTGCGCGAGATGGGGCTGACCTACTCCCGCTTCATCGACGGCCTCGCCCGCGCCGAGATCGCCATCGACCGCAAGGTGCTGTCCGATCTGGCCATCCGTGAGCCGGCGGCGTTTGCCGCGATCGTCGAGAAGGCTAAGGCTGCACTGCCGCAAGCCGCGGAGAAGGTGGCGCAGTAGTCGCCAGCCTCTGAATTTGAGGTTTGGAGTTTGGGGCCCGGCGATCAGAAGTCGACCGCCAGCCCCTTCACCTCCCAGTCGCCGAAGCGCACCGGCTCGGCGCCGCCGCGACCGTTGACCTCGGACGGTCGCTGCTCTGCCTCGGCCTGCAGGCGCCGCCGATCCTCGGCCTCGGCCAGGGCGCGTCGCGCCGCCGGCGTCAGGTCCCGTGGCTCGATCGGCCCCTCCGTCACGGCCCCCCCGGCCTTCGCGCGCTGCGTCATCCGTCCATCTCCTCCTTCACCGTTCGCTCGATATGGGGTCGGCGCCTCAGATCGCCTGCTGCGTCTCGTCCTTGGCGAGGCCGCAGCCGGTGATGCGCCACGTCCCCTCGACCTTCTCGAAGGAGTAGATCGCCGACCACACCGTGCCGTCGGCGGCCACAACCGTCATCTTCTGCAAGGGACCGTGCGGCGAGTCTGCGACGCCGGCGAACTGCGTCGAGCGGGGATGGATCAGCGCGCCGTAGTCCTTCTTGACCATGTCGAGGAACTCGGCAGGCTCGGGGAAACGCTCCTTGATCGCCGGCGCCGCGAATGCCTCCGCCGCCGCGGCGTCGCCCTTCTCGAAGGCCTTGAGCTGGCCGGTGATCACCTCCTGGAGCTTGGCCTTGGTCTGCGCGTCGTAGGACTGATCCTCGGCCGCACCGGCCGGTGCGAGCAGGGGTGCGAGGACGGCGAGGGTAAGGGCGGCACTCCATGGCAGGCACCTCGCGCTTCGTCCGATGCCACCCATCGCGTCCTCCCGTGAGCCGTTCCAGTCCCACGTAGCTGGGGCGGGCAAGGGAGAAGGTTAGTCGTCGCTCCGCGATGTCGCAGCATTGCTGTCGCAGTCTCGACGTCGCAGCCCTGCACCGGCGTCACACATTCCGGCCCATGCCCGCGCAAAATACTCCCGATCGCCCTTCTTCGACTCCTGTGGGTGCCTCCTCGACTTTCTCCAGCGGCTGCTGTATCGGCGCCGCACGGGAGGCAGGCATGGGCGTTGGGCGTGATCTCGACCGCCGCCGGCTGCTCGCCGCCGCCGCTGCAGCGTTCGGCCCGGCGCTGGCGGGGCGGGCCATCACCGGCGGCATTCTCTCGGGCGGCATCCTGTCCGATAC
>CALMRL010000682.1 GCA_937873345.1 uncultured Beijerinckiaceae bacterium
GATGGGTCTGGGGAGATCGTCAGGACGTATTCGGCGATGATGTCGATCATGTCCGAAAAGCTTAGTTCGGTCATCTCGATATGGCGGATGGCGCAAATCTTCGGCAGCTTTTTCCTGAAGTCTGCATATTCCTGCGAAAGCTTAGCCCCGCCCCCGACCTTTTTCCCACCGGGTTGCGCGCGCAGCCAGGTAGAGAGTTCTCTTATGAGGACGTGCTCATCGCCTCCATGGTGATGGATGTCCTGCCCCGCTATGTCAGAAATGAACTTCTGGAAGCGATAGGGCTCACGATCGAAAATGATGCAGATCTTCCCCGCGTGCGCTTTTCCGCCGAACTTCTTTGCACCCAAGAACAAGCCGAGTTCAAGCGGCATGTTGAAGCGCGGCAGTGGAGGATCGCCATCGACTTCGGTCCGCGAGATATCATGGATGCCAAGCTTACACTCCGCAATGATGCTGCAGATTTTCGCAAACCTGTTGTCTCCGGCATCGTCAGTTTCGAGAGCGCAGCGCATTCGGAAACCCGAACGGATGACGACGTAGACGATGGCGTAGAAGTTCGATCGGTACGCATCGTCAAACGGGCAGTTGACGAAGACGCCGCTAGGGTCGGCGGATGTGCCCGATTTACGCGTCTGCGCTGTCAGGCTCTTCGCCATTTACCTGCGGTGCCGGTATGACGAGTCCTCTCGATGAGGGGAGAGCGGTCAGGCTCTATTTCCCGCGCACGGCGGATCGCTTCTTTCTGTGTCGGAAGTATCGCGCTCGCGCGCGTAGCACCGTGTCTGCGGACCGCATAAACCCCATTCGGTCGTTTCTCAACTACAATATCGCCGGCACGCGGACTATCGGCTGCGGTCGTTATCTCAATCGGCCGCATCACCTGCTCAATAGCGGCCCGTATCTGTTCACGCGTGAACTTCGTCGATGTCGTCTTGGGCCGCAAAATCTCGACCCCATCGAACGTCCGCCCGAGGGTCGCGGCGGATTTCGCTGGACGCTTTTTTCCGGCCTTCGTCATGACTGAACTTTGCAATGCCTGATCAGGGTCTGCAAGGCGATTGATCTCTGTGCCAACCGCGATCCGACATCCGTCGGCTGCTTGATCGTCAGTGCCTAACCAATGAAGCGGCCCCCAGCAGCAGCGCCAGCCCTGCCCCGATCGACAGGACCAAGCGCAGCTTGCCGAACCAGGGCGGCGCCAGCCCGTCGCGGACGAGCTGCAAGTCGATCGGCCCCAGCACCAGGATCGTCAGCCCTAAGCCGCCGAGGCGCCAGGGCTCCGGCGCGGCGAGCCAGGCCCAGGCGACCAGCGACGGTACGACGGAGACGACATAGTTCATCCCCGTATCGCCGGCGCGCGCCGCGAAGCCCCAGCGCATGCCGCCGAGGAACGACAGGATCACCGCGGCGTAGGTCGCCAGCGCGAGGTCGAGCGCCGCGGGGCGATAACCCGCGACGCCGTGCAGCGCCAACCCGATCGCCAGCCCCCAGAAGGGGATCAGGCCGCCGAGCCCCAGCGCCAGCGGCACGAGGGGGATGGCGTCGGCGCGGGCGAAGAGTCCGGACGAGCGCCGTGAGAACATCGTCATCTCAGCGTCCCCCGGACACGGTGAGGATCGAGCCGACGGCGTAGCTCGCCTCGTCGGACAGGAGCCAGGAGACGGCAGCGGCGATCTCGTGCGGCTCGCCGCAGCGGCCGACCGGCACGGTCGGGCCGACCTGCCCGGCGAAGCCCTCGGTCATGTCGGTGATGATCATGCCTGGTGACACCGCATTGACGCGAATGCTTTCGCGAGCGACCTCCTTGGCGAGGCCGATCGTCAGCGCGTGCAGCGCGCCCTTGCTGGCGCTGTAGGCGACCATGCCGGCGATGCCGCCGTTCACCGCCGCGATCGAGCCGACGTTGACGATGGCACCGCCGTGGCCGCCGTGCTTCGTCGACATCGCCCTCACGGCATGCTTGGCGCAGAGCGCGGCGCCGACGACGTTGGCGGCGAACACCGCCGTCAGGCTGGCGGCGTCGTGCTCGTCGATGCGGCGGAGATCGCCGAGTACCCCAGCATTGTTGACGAGCCCGGCGAGTGGGCCGAGGCGCGCCGTCTGCTCGAACAGGGCTGCGATATCCGCCTCGACGGCGACGTCGGCGCGGCAGGCCAGCGCCCGCCCGCCGACGCGCTCGATGTCCGCGACGAGCGCGTCGGCCGAAGCCGCATCGCTGCGGTAGTTC
>CALMRL010000683.1:0-1586 GCA_937873345.1 uncultured Beijerinckiaceae bacterium
GGGCACCGGCGGCATCGCCATCTGGTGGTCGAGGCCCGGTTCCTCGGCGTGAAACGAGGCGATGAGGTCGAACAGGATGCGTCCGCCCTGCACGGCGCGGCAGCGCCGCGTGGTGAAGGAGCGTCCGTCGCGCACCCGCTCCACCTCGTAGACGATCGGCACGGCGGGATCGGCCGGCAGCACGAAGTAGGCGTGCAGCGAGTGCGGCGCCCGTTCGGCGACGGTGCGCGACACGGCGACCAGCGCCTGCGCCACCACCAGCCCGCCGAACGCCCGGCGCCGCCCGTTCGCCGCCGCCGAGCCGCGGAAGATGTTCAGCTCGATGCGCTCGAGGTCGAGCAGCGCGAGAAGGCCGTCCACACCGCTCATCGCCGCTCCCTTCTAGCCCAGCCCGCGTCCGCCAACGCCGGACGGGGGCGATCGTCCAACCGCGATCCATCGCGGCATCGCACCGACTGTGGCACGGGCGCAACGTCCGGTCGTGCGACCTGACGACGGACGATAAAAGGGAACAACAGGGCAGGCCGAAGGATTACGGATCATGCCCGCTCACCATGGGCGGCACATCGACCCCGTCATGGCGGGGCTCTCTTCGATCGGATTAGAATATGGCACTCGGTACTGTGAAGTGGTTCAACGGGGAAAAGGGCTACGGCTTCATCCAGCCCGATGACGGCGGCAAGGACGTGTTCGTCCACATCTCCGCGGTGGAGCAGGCTGGCATGCGCTCGTTGAACGAGGGGCAGAAGCTGCACTACGAGGTTGTCGCCGACCGCCGCAGCGGCAAGTCCTCGGCCGGCAATCTTCAGGCTGCCTGACTGGCTGCCCAGCATCCCTCGCGGGTGCTCTTCGCCAACAGGCGCCCCGCTCAGCGGAGCGCCTTTTTCGTATCGCCTTCCACCTGGGTCGGCCGCTGGCACTCTGACGCGCTTCGAGCTCATCCGAGCATCGCATGCTGAGCAGGGGGAGACGCGCCGCGCAACCCGGGTCTCGCGCACCACCACGGAATATCCGTCCTGGTCTTGCAAGAGGGGCTCGCCCTTCTTGAAGGCGGCAGGTGATGGGGTGGCAGCCCTTGACGAGGCGGGTGCACGACGACGCGGCGCTGTCGAAGGTCTCGCCGACCTAGGGTGCGGCGCCGCCAGCTGCCTGCGCCTCCGTCGGGATCGAGCCACTGCGCGTAGGCGTCGTCGAGCCGCCCCCTATCGCCGGCGTCGCTGCCTGCTTCCGCCTGCGCTTTCTTGCAGCCTTGGAGGCGCGGCGTTCCGGCGCTAAGAGGGACGTAGGTTTCCTCTGCCCAAGGATCGTGCGCATGGCCTCGGAACACGACGAGGGGACGGGCGGCCCGGCTGCCGCCGTGCCTGATCCCAATGCGCCGCAGCCCGGCACCGCCGGCGTGCCCGGCGCCAATCTCTACGCCGCCATCGACCCCGATCCGGCCGTTGGGATCGCGAGCGCCGACACGGGAAGTGCCTACGGCGAGAACGCCAGGACCGAGAGTGCCAAAATCGCGGGCGACAAGGTCGGCGCCGCCTCCCCCAAGGACGCCTTGATCGAGGCGCTGATGGAGCTGGCCGGCGAGCGGG
>CALMRL010000683.1:1596-1856 GCA_937873345.1 uncultured Beijerinckiaceae bacterium
TTGGGAGGACATCACCCTGTCCGACATCGCGACGCGCGCCAACCTCAGCCTCGGCGACTTCCGCGACGCCTTTCCTTCGAAGGGCGCGGTGCTCGCCGGCTTTTCGCGCAAGATCGACCGCATCGTGCTCGACGGCACCACCGACGACCTCGCCGGGGAGCCGGCGAAGGAGCGGCTGTTCGACGTGCTGATGCGCCGCCTCGACGCGCTCGCCCCCTACAAGCTCGGGCTGGAGAGCGTCACCGAATGGCTCTCCCGCG
>CALMRL010000684.1 GCA_937873345.1 uncultured Beijerinckiaceae bacterium
GGTTCGAGTAGCGGATCAGCACGCCCCGCTCGCCGAGCACGGCGGTGACGTCGCCGTCCTGCGCCCGCCGCGCGCCGATGGTGGCGCCGATGCGTCGCACCACATCGGGGGCGGTGGCGTAGGTGCCGTGTCCGATCATCGAGGTCTCGTCGCCGGCGAGGTCGTACACTTTCACGCCGAGGCGCGTCAGCACCTCCTGGTCGGCGGGGTCCTTGGGGTTGAGCGCCCCGACCCGCGGCCGGTCGCCCGCGAGCCGCCGCGACAGTGACAGCGCGCGGTCGTTGACCGAAACCAGCACCGAGATGTGCGAGGGGTCGAGCTTGGCGATCTGGTTGCGAAACACGCCGACGTCGATGTCGGGGGCTGCCAGCATCACGTCGCCGAGCTTGCCGTCGAGATCGGCCTTCCCGGCGATCGCGTCCTGGCGCAGCGCCTCCATCGTCAACCACGTCCCCATCGAGTGAGCGAGGATGTGGATGTGGCCGGTCGAAGGCGTCGCGGCGATGTCGACGAGCGCCTGCGCGAGAGCGTCGCGCGAGGCCGCGGCGCTCTCCTTCGCCGCCTCGTAGTCGAACAGCGAGCCCGACGCCGGCCAGGTGAACAGCACCGGCACGCCGCCGAAGCGCCCGTCGGTGACGATCTGCGCCAAGCGGAAGCGCGCCTCGTCGTAGGTGTTGTTGAAGCCGTGGACGTAGACGAGCACGTCGCGGTTCGAGCCGACCCGGCCCGACAGGTGCGACGCCAGCTCGGCCTTGAACTCCGTCTCGTCGAGCGGGCGATACGCTGCGACGGTGAAGTGGTGCTGCGGATCGCTGGCGCCGAAGCGAGGTAGCTCGATCTCGCCTGCCGCGTGGCCCGGCGGCACGGTGACGGTCTGCAACGATTCGCGCGCCCCGTCGGAAAGCTCGTTGCTGTCGCTCGCGCGGCCCTTGCGCGTGGAGACGACGAACAGCGGCACGCGGCGCACCGCGCCGGGGTCGGCGGTGGCGAAGACGTCGCCGACGGAGGATGTCACCTCGGACACCTTGTCGGTGACGCAGCCGCTCGCGGCGAGCACCAACAGGCCAAGGATGGCCGTCCGGCGAAACCGAGCGGGCCTGTTCGTGAACCTTGGGGATCGCGGGGTCGCGGGTCGCAAGCGGTCGTCCATGCTGCTCCCCCCACGCGCATCGGGCTGCGTCGAAGGCTTCGTGCCGGGCGGCGGGAACCTGCCGCAGAATCGTGGCTGCACGGCGACGCCTGGGGCATCGGACCAAAAAGCGCGTCAGCAGTTTCCGGGCCTATGCGGCACAAGAAATGACAGCATCGCGTCGGCCGCGGCACTCGGCGCGATGCTGTAGGCGACATCGGGCACGACGGATCGGGATGAGATGCACGAGGATAACTCGTCAGCTCTCGGCCGCTTTCCCGAGCTTCGCTGCCTCGCGCGGCTTCGTTTCTCCCGTCGTCGGCTTGTGCCACCTTCGCAGCAGCCAGAGGAACGATGCCGCGATGAGAATCAGGGCGGCGCCAGCGATCTCGAGCGGCAGCTCGGGATCGAAGCTGAGACGATCGTACAGCCGGTCCAGCGCCGACTCCTCCGCGATCATGCCGCCGGCGATGGCGCCGAGCAGTGCCGCGCCGGCGATGACCAGGATGGGGAAGCGCCGCAATAGGCCGAGCAGCAGCTGCGAGCCGAAGACGATGAGCGGCACCGAGCAGGCGACGCCGAAGACGATGAGCGGCAGCGAGTTCTTCGCAGCGGCGGCGACGGCGACGACGTTGTCGAGGCTCATCACGGCGTCGGCGATCGCGATGGTGCGGATCGCGCCGAGGATCGAGCCGCTCGCCCTCACCTCCTCCACTTCGCGCGAGCGCAGCAGGTCGAAGGCGATCCAGAGGAGAAGCAGGCCGCCGACGAGCTTGACGTAGGGAAGACCGAGCAGCCCCACGACGAAGAAGGTCAGCGCAACGCGCAAGCCCACGGCAAAACCGGCACCGCCGAGGATCGCCCAGCGCCGGCGGTGCGGATCGAGACCGCGGCAGGCGAGCGCGATCACCACGGCGTTGTCGCCCGACAGCAGGATGTTGATCCAGACGATCTGCAGGGCACGCAGCGCCAACTCGCCGGCATCGGAATCGGCGAGGCGGGACAGGGCGTGAAGGAAGGCGCTCATCGCTCAAAACCGCGCGGCGGGACCGCGTGTCGGGGTCGGACGCATGGCGCCTCCGGTGGGTGACAGCAGGCGTCGAGCGTGCGGCAAGAGTTTCTTC
>CALMRL010000685.1 GCA_937873345.1 uncultured Beijerinckiaceae bacterium
CGCGGGTACACGCCGCACGGCGGCTCCTTCAACCACGTCGCCGCGCCGCTGGTGCAGGCGCTCTACATGGGCGTCGAGACGATGCTCGCGACGCGCACCGACGTGTTGCTGTTCGAGAGCGTGTTCATCGCCAACCGCTTCCACGAGCGCATCGGCGACACGCAAGCCCTCGTCCGCATCGTCCAGAACGGCATCTCAGCCGCCGAGTTCAGTCCCGTCGCGGCGTCGTCCGATGCAGCCGACTTCCTCTACGTCGGGGAGCTCCGCTCGGCCAAGGGCATCGACACGCTGATCGACTCGATCGCACTGTTGACGCGGCGGCTCGGGCGTCCTTTCAGGCTGATCCTCGTCGGCTCGGGGCCGGACCAGAAGCAGTTGCAGGCGCGGGCCAAGGCGCGTGGCATCGCCGAGCAGGTGTCCTTCCCCGGCGCCATGCCGGCGCGCCGCGCCTTCGCGCTCGGCCGCATCCTGGTCGTGCCGAGCCGCGCCGAGTCGCTGCCCTACATCGTGCTGGAAGCGGCGGGCGCGCAGATCCCGATGGTGGCGACCGACGTCGGCGGCATCGGCGAGATCTTCGGTCCGCACCGCAACCGGCTGATCGCCTGCGACAACTCGCAGCTCCTCTCCGACGCGATGCAGCGGAGCATCGAGATCGAGCCGGCGGAGCTGAAGCGCCAGGCAGCCGAACTCGCCGCCTACGTCGCGAGCCGCTTCACCATCGACAACATGGTGGATTGCGTGATCGCCGGCTACCGCGACGCCCTGGGCCGGCAGGACGCTCCGGCCGCCAGCCCCGGCCGCCTCGCCGCCCTACCCCGCTAATCATCGCCCCACACCTCCTGCGAGTCTGCCATGGCCGCGTTTTCAGCTCAGGACCTCCGCGCCGTCGAGGCGCCCACGCTCGGTGCCGCGTCGCGCGTCAACCCGCATGCCGGCGCCCTCGACCAGGCCGCCGCGGCTCTCGACAACGCAGGCAAGCGCCGCATCGTCTCCGCGGCCATCCTCGAGGGGCTGATGCGCTTCGGCGAGCTTGGGCTGATCGCCGCGAGCGGTGTCGCAACCTACGCGTCGGCGGTGCGCCGGGCCGATGTGACGTTGCTGCCCCTGCTCGCCGTGCCGCTGCTGTCGCTGCTCGCCGTCATCTGCCTGCAGTCGCTCGGCACCTATCGCATCGCCGCGCTGCGCGCCCCGGCGCGCTTCGGCCTGCGCATCGCCGCCGCCTGGTTCGGGGTGTTCGGCGCGACGCTCGGCCTCTGCCATCTCGCGCACGCCGATCCGCTACTCGGGCGGTGGTGGATCGCGCACTGGGCGGTCGCCGGGTTCATCGCGCTCGGCTGCGATCGCATCGCCGCCGCGGCGTTGACCAATCATCTCACCCGCACGGGCAAGCTGTCGCGGCGCACCGTGATCGTCGGCGGCGGCCCGGCCGCCAAGCAGCTTCTGCAGGACTTCGAAGCGCAGGGCAGCGAGGACCTGCACATCTTCGGCATCTTCGACGACCGCACCGACGAGCGCTCGCCCGACGTGGTGCACGGCGTGCCGAAGCTCGGCAACGTCGACGATCTCGTGGCCTTCGCACGGCACACGGCGCTCGACCTCGTGATCTTCACCCTGCCGATCTCGGCCGAGCAACGCCTCCTCACGATGCTGCGCAAGCTCTGGGTGCTGCCGGTCGACATCCGTCTCGCTGCGCACATGAACAAGCTGCGCTTCCGCCCGCGCGCCTACTCCTACATCGGCACCGTGCCGGTGATCGACCTGTTCGACAAGCCGCTTGCCGAATGGGACGTCGTCTTGAAGTCGGTGTTCGACCGGCTCGTCGGCGTGCTGTGCCTCGCTGCGCTCTCGCCGGTGATGCTCGCGGTGGCGCTCGCCGTGAAGCTCGACTCGAAGGGCCCGGTGCTGTTCCGGCAGAAACGCTACGGCTTCAACAACGAGCTGATCGAGGTTTTCAAGTTCCGCTCGATGCACACCGACATGGCGGACGCCAAGGCGGCGAAGCTCGTCACCAGGGGCGACCCCCGGGTCACCCGCATCGGCCGCATCATACGCAAGACCTCGCTCGACGAGCTGCCGCAGCTCTTCAACGTGGTCTGGCGCGGCAATCTCTCCCTCGTCGGCCCACGTCCCCACGCCGTGCACGCCAAGGCGGCGAATGCCCTCTACGACGAGGTGGTCGACGGCTATTTCGCCCGCCACCGCGTGCGCCCCGGCATCACCGGTTGGGCACAGATCAACGGCTGGCGCGGCGAGACCGACACGCCGGAGAAGATCCAGAAGCGCGTCGAATGCGACCTGTTCTACATCGAGAACTGGTCGATCTTCCTTGATCTCTACGTGCTTGCCGCGACGCCGGTGGCGCTGCTGCGCACCAAGAACGCCTACTGAGGGGATGCGCGCTGTCGCGATCCTGCGCGCGGGTGCGGCGGCGGCTATAATGCTCGCCGCCGGCGCGGCACGGGCCGACGAGCTGGTGGTCGGCTTCGGCGGTCCGCCAAGCACCGTCTACGATCCCGCGAGCGGCTGTTCCGGCATCGACGAGCCGGACATGAACCCCCGCGCCTTCCGCGATGCCGATGGCCGCGTGGTGATGTTCGCGCTGCACTACGTCGCCCACGCCCTTCGCGGCCCCGACCTCGACCACTTGGCGATCGACTGCCGCTCCGCGCTCGACAGCCCGCTCGACCCGGAGCCGTCGCAGTTCGCCGACCGCCTCTACGTCGCCGCGACCTGGACGCGCGACGGCGAGCACGTCGGCGCCCTCGTCCACGAGGAATACCACGCCGACGAGCACGGCCGCTGCACCGCCGCCACCAGTCTCGGCTGCTGGTACAACACCGTGCTCGCCTTCCACTCGCGCGACGGCGGCAGGCTGTTCGAGCGCTCGCGGCCTCCCATCGTCGCGGCGGCGCCCTTCCGCCAAGACGTCGGCCAGGGTCGGCACCGCGGCTTCTTCGAGCCGTCGAACATGTTCGGGCACGCCGGCTCGGTTTACGCCTTCGTCTCGACCACCGGCTGGGATGGGCAGGATGCCGGCTCCTGCCTGTTCCGCAGCAGCGATCCCACCCGCTCCGAGCTGTGGCGCGCCTATGACGGCCGCGAGTTCGCGACGCGCTATGCCGATCCCTACCGCTCCAAGACGCTGCCGCAGCCCTGCGAGGTGATCCGCCCCTTCACCTTCGCCGTGAACAGCGTCGTGCGCCACGCCGCCAGCGGCTTATGGCTCGCCGTGCTGCAGGCTTCGGCGAGCGGAGAGTTCCCAGTCGACGGCTTCTACTACGCTTCCTCTCGCGACCTGATCCACTGGAGCCCGGCGCACCTGCTGCTCGCGGCGCGCACGCTGTACTCGAACTGGTGCAAGACGGGCGACGAGCGAGGCGACATCGTGAACTATCCCTCGGTGCTCGATCCGATGTCGCCGAGCCGTAACTTCGACGTGGTCGCGGGCACGCCGTTTCTCTATTTCGTCGCGATGGAAACGCGTGGCTGCTCCACCGCGCACAGGCTGCTGCTGCGTAGGCCCCTGACGATCACGGTGCGGCGCGGAGCCACCGAGGCCGTCGAGGCGCGCCCGTGACGGCGAGCGCCGCGCCGCCCCGCGCGCTGACGCTCTCCACCGAGACGCTGCTGCGCGGCCTGCTGTTCCTGATGCTCGGCCTCGGCAGCATCTCCTTCTTCGAGCCGTCGCCCTACGAGGTGGTGTTCCTCGTGCTGATGCCGCTCGTCTTCCTCGGGCATTTCGTGCTGACGCGGGCGACGCTGGCGCTCGCCGTCCTGCTCACGGCGTTCATCGCGTCGGAGTGGCTGGCGCTGATGCCATGGCTCGGCGAGCGCCCGGCGCCGGGGCCTGAGAACTCCGTGCAGAGCGCGTCCGCGCTGGTCTACACCGCGCAGACGACCTACCTCTTTTTGTCGGCCTTCATGTTCGCGATGATCTTCACCCGCGCCAGCGGCGCCAGGCTGAAGCTCGCCCTCGACGGCTACACCCTGTCCTGCGTCGTCGCCGCCGCCTGGGCCGTCGCCGGCTATCTCAACCTTCCCGGCTTCCACGACAAGGCCGCGATCGTCAACCGTACCGCCGGCCCCTTCAAGGACCCCAACGTGCTGGGCTCCTACTGCATCCTCGGCGTGCTCTGCCTGATGCAGGCGTCGATGCGCGGCGGCGTCATCAAGCGCCTCCTGATGATCGGGCTGCTGCTCTTCACCATCTTCGGCGGCGTCTTCCTGCCGCTGTCGCGCGGGGCCTTCGGCGCACTGGCCTTCGCGGTGCTGTACTTCGCCGTGGTCACCTACGTCACCGAGCGGCGCGCCCGACGCGCGATCGTCGTCGGCGCGGTGCTGCTCGCGCTCGCCGGCATCGGCGGCGGCATCGCCGTCGCCTCGGACCCGGCGCTGCGCGACGTGGTGACGAGCCGCGCCAAGCTCGAGCTGGACTACGACGGCGGCGTCACCGGGCGCTTCGGCAACCAGAAGCGCTCGATCCCGATGCTGCTGGAGCGACCGCTCGGGTTCGGGCCGCATCGCTTCGCCTTCACCTTCGACCTCGACCCGCACAACTCCTATATCGGCGCCTTCTCCTCCACGGGCTGGATCGGCGGTCTCGCCTTCCTGCTGCTGGTGGCCTGGACGACGCTCGTCGGCGTCAGGCTGAGCCTGATCCGCACGCCGTTCATCCGGCACGCGCAGGTCGTCACCCCGGCCCTGGTCAGCGCCTTCCTTCAGGCGATGCAGATCGACATCGACCACTGGCGCTTCATCTACTTCATGATCGGCGCCGTATGGGGCATGGAGGCGGCAAGGCTCGCCATCGCACACCGGACCAGCCTTGCGCCGTCGATGCCGCGCTCCGCGGTGCCGCCCTTCGCCCGCCCCGCGTGAACGGGCTTTACCGATCCGCAAAGCTTCTCTGTCAGGCTCCCCGCCGGCCCGGCAGGGATCGGCCGACCGGGAGGTTCGACGCGATGGATGGAGCGCAGCAGCCGACCCGCGAGACCTGGCCGGGCTTCCATTTCCTGCGCCATCTGCTGGCGGTGGTGATCCTGGCCTTTCACGCCTACGTACTGACCTACGGCGGCAGCGGCAACCTCGGCTACGTCAAGGGCGAGTTGATGGCCACCGCGGCGAGCCTGACCGCGAAGCAGCTCGCCATCGAGGCCCTGCGGCCCGGCCTGTTCGCCCTCGTTGGCATGTTCTTCGCGCTCTCCGGCTTCCTGGTGATGATGAGCGCGCTGCGGGCGCCGAACATCCGGACCTTCTTCACGCTGCGCATCCTGCGCATCCTGCCGGCCCTGCTCACCGAGGTCGTGCTGTCCGCCTTCGTGCTCGGGCCCTGCGTCACCACGCTCCCGCCCTCGGCCTATTTCGCGCAGGCTTCGACCTACACCTACTTCGGCAACATCGTCGGGCTGGTGCAGTACGAGCTGCCGGGCGTCTTCACTGGCAATCCGCTGCCCGCGATCGTCAACGTCAACCTATGGACGCTGCACGCCGAGTTTTGCTGCTACCTCCTGATCGGCGCGGTGCTGGCGAGCGGGCTGATCGCCCGCCGCCGGCTGACGAGCCGCCTGCTCATCGCCGGCATCGCGCTGACCGGCGTCGCGGCGATGGTGCCGGCGCTGAACCTTCCCGCCCGCTACGAGGCCACCCACTTCCAGAGCTGGTTCCTCGTGGTGCTGTTCGCGCTCGGCATGCTGTTCGCGCTGCACCGCCACGCCATTCCCCTGCGGCCGAGCTGGTTCGCCGCGGCGGTCGCGGGCTACGTCGGCCTGATGATCACCGGGGCCTGCGATGCGCTCGCCGCCGTGCTGCTCACCTACGCGATGGTCTATCTCGGCGGCTGCCGCTTCGCCTGGTTCGACCGGATGGTGAAGGACGATTGCTCCTACGGCATCTACCTCTACGGCTATCCCATCACGCAGACCCTGGTCTTGCTTCTCGGCGCCCGCCTCGCCGGCCTGCCCGGCCCGGTTCGACTCGCGGCCACGGCGCTCCTCACCGTGCTCGTCACCACAGCCTTCGCGCTCGCTTCCTGGCGCCTCGTCGAGAAGCCCTTCCTGCGTCTCCGGGTGCTGCTGCTCCCGCGCCGTCCCGCCGAGGGCCACCGGGCCGCCGCGCCACCATCACGGCG
>CALMRL010000686.1 GCA_937873345.1 uncultured Beijerinckiaceae bacterium
GTGCTGAAAGGCGGCAGGCTCGGCGGAGCGGTCGGCGCCGCGACATCGTCCTGCCTCTGGAAACCGTTCGCCGGCGGATCCAGCCCGATTCGCGGCGCGGATCGGCCGTCCATGCGCGCCTCAGCATCCCCCGTCTTGTCCCGGCGCCCGTCGCGGCTCTCGACCCGGACGATCTCCGACTCGATCAGAAGGTCGTTCGGCCCGCCGATCATGATCAGATGTTCGGTGTTGTCGCGCCGCACGATGATCAGCTGGCGCTGCCGGTCGAGGTCGAAGGCGTCGACGATGCCGAGTCGGGCCTGCCGCGTGCGTCCGCCGGGCAAACGCATCCGGCCGCCCATCAGCATGCGGGCGATCACCACCACGAACCACAGGGCGATGAGGAAGGCGAGCGCGGCCAGCGCAAGCTGCACGTACTGGCTGTTCAGGAGTTTTTCGATCGACGCCGGCATGGCTGCACGTTGTTCCGGAAGCTCGATGGCTTCATCCCTAACACGTCCGAGGAGGGGTCGCGCGGAGGAGGTTAATGAATGGTTAATACCCTGTCATCGCAGGCCGGGGCGGGTGCACCTTTGCCCAGCTTGCGCGCGGTTGCAAAAAGTCGAGGCAGCGCACATGCTCGACGAACGGTTCTCGTCGCCGTCGCTCGGAGTTCTCCAATGCGTGCGACGAGCGGCGCAAGCCTTCGCGGCGCCTCGGACGCCTGGAAGGCACCGCTCGCGCGAGGATCGCAAGCCCGGCGACATGGTGGACGTGCTAAAGCATCGAACCGAGAAATGCGTCAGCGGTTTTCGGAAAGTCCGATGCGGCAGAAGAGGCTACGGCATCGCGCCGAACCCGACCGTCGGTGCGATGCCGTAGGGCGTCGGGGCAAGCGAGAGGCGAGCGCATGAGCGACCAGATCACCTCCGCAGCCTTCCATCGAACGGAACGCCTGGGTTCTCCCGCCCTGGTGCTCGTGTTCGCGGCGCTGCTCGTCGGTGCGGCGGTGCTCTCCTCGGTGCTGCCGCACGAGGCGGCCGGTACGCTGATCATCGCGCTGCTCGCCCTGCTCGCCGTGGTCGGCATCCTCGCCCTGTTCGGCTACGCCGTCGGCCTGTTCCAGCTCGCCGGCCGCACCGTGAAGAACGACCTCACGCGCATCATCTGCGACGGCACGCCGGAGGGGCTGCTCGTCACCGACGCGGCTGGGCGCTTCCTGTACGCCAACGACACCTACATGGTCTTCTCGCAGGCTCGCGGCGCCGCCGACCTGCGCGGCATCGATCGGCTGTTTGCCGGCTCGCCCGACGTGTCGGAGGCGGTGTACCGGCTGGTGCAGGCCTCGCGCGGCGGCAAGCGCTCCTCCGAGGAGCTGCGCCTGTCGCCTCCCCTCGTGCCGCTCGCCCTTCCCGGCGGCGTCGACGCGGTACCAGCCGGCGGCCGCGCCGGCGAGGCTGCTGGCTGGTACCGCGTCCGCGTTCGCCCGATGTCGCTTGCCGGCGCCAAGCGGGCCAGCCTGTGGAGCGTCGCCGATATCACCCGCGAGCGCGAGCGCCACGAGAACGTCTTCCAGGAGCTGCAGCACGCGATCGACTTCCTCGACCACGCGCCGGCCGGCTTCTTCTCCTGCGGCAGCGACGGCAACGTCGGCTACATGAACGCGACGCTCGCCTCCTGGCTCGACTACGACCTTGCCCAGGTGGGATCGGGCGGCCTGCGTTTGTCCGACTTCGTCGCCGGCGGCGGCGGCGCGCTGCTCGCCTCCGTCGCCGGTGGCCCCGGCGAGGTCCGGACCGAGCGTTTCGACATCGACCTGAAGCGGCGCGGCGGCTCCAGCCTGCCGGTGCGCCTGCTGCACCGCGTCGCCTTCAGCCACGACGGCGTGCCCGGCCCCTCGCGCACCCTGGTGATCTCGCGGGCGCCCGGCGAGGAGCCGGGCGAGGACCTGCGTGCCGCGGAGGTGCGCTTCGCCCGCGTCTTCAACGCCACGCCGGTCGCCATCGCCATCACGGATGCCGCCGGCACCATCGTGCAGTCCAACGCCGCCTTCGCCAGGATGATGCCGACGGCGCTACGCCCGCGCGCCGACGGCAAACGCTCAGCGCTCGCCGGCGTGATCGAGCGCGACCGGCCGGCGCTGGAGCGAGCGATCCGCGACGCGGCGGCGACGAAGAGCGACATCGCGCCCGTCGACATCACCGTCGCCGGTGGAGACGGCGCGAGCGCCGGCCACAGCGAGCGATCGGCGCGGCTGTTCGTCTCGGCCGCCGGCGAGCAACAGACGGGGGACGGCGGCGCCACGATCTATGCGCTCGACACCACCGAGCAGCGCATCCTGCGCGAGTCGTTCAACCAGTCGCAGAAGATGGAGATGGTCGGCCAACTGGCCGGCGGCGTGGCGCACGACTTCAACAATTTGCTCACCGCGATCATCGGCTATTCCGACCTGCTGTTGGCGAACCACCGGCCGACGGATCCGGCGTTCCAGGACATCATGCAGATCAAGCAGAACGCCAACCGGGCCGCCGGCCTGACCCGGCAGCTGCTGGCCTTCTCGCGCCGCCAGACCCTGCGCCCGCAGATGCTGCAGATGGGCGACGTGCTGGGCGAGCTGATGAACCTGCTGCGCCGCCTCGTCGGCGAGAAGATCGAGCTCGACCTGCGTCACGGCCGCGACCTGTGGCTGGTGCGCGCCGACCTCGCGCAGTTCGAGCAGGTGATCATCAATCTCGTGGTCAACGCCCGCGACGCGATGCCCTCGGGCGGCACCATCGCGATCAAGACGCGCAACGTGAAGCCGGCGGAGTGCGCCGACTTCAAGGAGGAGGTGCTGCTGCCCGGTGATTATGTCGCGATCGCCGTTACGGACAACGGCACCGGCATGCCGGCCGAGGTGCGCGAGAAGATCTTCGAGCCCTTCTTCACCACCAAGGAGGTCGGCAAAGGCACCGGGCTCGGCCTGTCGATGGTCTACGGCACGGTGAAGCAGGAGAACGGCTACGTCTTCTGCGAGTCCGAGGTCGGCCGCGGTACGATTTTCACCATCCTGCTGCCGCGCCACGTCGCGAACGAACTCGACGAGCCGATGAGGAAGGAGGCCGCGAAGCCCGTCGTCGACTCCACCGGCCATGGCACGGTGCTGCTCGTCGAGGACGAGGAGGCGGTGCGCGCCTTCGGAGCGCGGGCCCTGACCTCGCGCGGCTACACCGTGCTGCAGGCGGAGTCGGGGATCGAGGCGCTGGAGATCGTCGAGGCCAACCAGGGCCGCATCGACCTCGTCGTGTCCGATGTGGTGATGCCGGAGATGGATGGCCCGACGATGCTGGGCGAACTGCGCAAGCGAGGCATCACCGCCAAAGTGATCTTCGTTTCCGGCTACGCCGAGGATGCTTTCCAGCGCAGCGGCATACCCGAGGGCGAGAAGTTCGGCTTCCTGCCGAAGCCCTTCACCCTCAAGCAATTGATCGAGACGGTGAAGGAGTCGATCAGCGGCTGAGCGAGCAGGGATGTCGCAAGTGCGGTGAAGGTCGGGTGCCGCGGCGAGGGTGGCGCGACAGCGTCTACCAGGGGCGGTGGCGGATGCCCATCAGCATCGAGATCGCCAGCACCACCGAGCCGAGGGTGATGGCCTGTCCGACCCAGAACATCGGGGTCGCGAGAGCGTTGGTCGAGAGCGCGGACACGATGGTGTTGATCGTCTCGAACAGCAGACCGAACCAGAACACCCCGTAGCCCCAGCCGGCCAGCTGCCGCCCGGTCATCCACTTGAACATCGCGCCGTCTCCGCCGATCGGCCGCCGCGATCGGCGAGTCCGTTGGTGGAGAGATACGCACGCGCTGCGCGCCTGCCAAGCACAAACGTCCAATAAGGTGGCGATCAAGCTAAAGACATAGGCATGTACGCCTAATAGTTAATCAATTAATGTCGTGGGTCGCGGTCGGGCAGCGGCTGTGCAGATGTCTTGCCCGGCTGAAGAAGAGGGCGCGACGGCATGGCCTTGCCGCATCCCGACGAGGCCGTGCCGCGGGGAAATCGCTTGCCCAATTCGCGTGCCGCCCCCATGGTGCTTTTGCCGCCGACGGCATGTCGCGACCGGGGCCGTCCCGGTGGAGTGCGCGGCGGGATCGGCGGTCGCGGAGCGGGCATCCGCCTCGTGCGAGGTGCGGTTTTCGTGCGGGGCGTTGAGCATGGCCGGGGCGCAAGCGGCGGGATCGGGGCTGGGGCCAGCGCAGTTCGAGCGCAGGCGCCTCGCCTCGCCGCAGATCTTCCTCCTCCGGATGATCGTGTTCCTGGTGCTCGTCGCCTTCATCGCGATGTTCCTCTACAAGACCATCAGGATCGCCTTCCTCGCCAACCCCGGCCTCAACGGGCTGATCTTCGGCGTGCTGTTCATCGGCATCGTCTTCGGCATCCGCAACGTGGTGCGGCTGTTCCGCGAGATTCGTTGGGTCAACGCCCTGCCGCGCGGCAACGCCGCCCGCGTCAAGCCGCCAATCCTGCTCGCTCCGATGGCGACGCTGATCGGCGACCGACCGCCCGACGCCGGCATCTCCACCGTGACGCTGCGCGTCATCCTCGACTCCATCGGCACCCGCCTCGACGAGGCGCGCGAGGTGTCGCGCTATCTCACCGGCCTGCTGATCTTCCTTGGCCTGCTCGGCACCTTCTGGGGGCTGGTGAATACCGTCGGCTCGCTCGGCAACGTGCTCACCTCGCTGCAGACCGGCTCGGATGCCGGCGCGATGTTCGACGAGCTGAAGCAGAACCTCGCCCAGCCGCTCGCCGGAATGAGCGTGTCCTTCACCTCCTCGCTGTTCGGCCTGTCGGGGTCGCTGATCCTCGGCTTCCTCGACCTGCAGGCGGGGCAGGCGCAGCACCGCTTCTACACCGAGCTAGAGGACGCGCTGACCGCCGACACCGCGCTCGAGCAGGCCGGCCTTGCCGGCGGCTCCGACCTCAAGGCGGCGCTGGACAAGCTGTCGCTCGGCAGCGACCTCGCGCAGCAGCGCGCCTCCTCGGCGGCGATCGCCAACCTCGCCGACGGCATCCAGGCGCTGGTGCAGCACATGCGCGGCGAGCAGCAGCAGATCAGGGACTGGGTCGAGGCGCAGGCCGAGCAGAACGGCGAGATCAGGAGCCTTCTGCGCCGCCTCGCCTCCGAATCGGAGCGCTCCTGATGCCGCTGGCGCGGCGCGGGCGCTCGCGTCAGATCGACTACTGGCCGGGCTTCGTCGACGCGCTGTCGACCATGCTGCTCGCCATCATCTTCCTGCTCTCGGTGTTCATGCTGGCGCAGTTCTTCCTCGCCCGCGAGGTGACGGGCAAGGACACGGCGCTCAGCCGCCTCAACCGGCAGATCGAGGAGCTGACCTCGCTGCTGGCGCTGGAGCGCTCCGGCAAGCAGTCCGCCGACACAAACCTCGCCTCGCTCGCCGCGACGCTCGACATAGCGAACAAGGACAAGGCGCGCCTGCAGGGACAGGTCGACCGCTCCGCCGCCGACGCGATCGGCGCGGGCGGTGCGGCCTCGCAGGCCGAGATGGCGCTGGGCAAGGAGAAGGAGCTGTCCGCCCGTGCGGCCTCGCGCATCGACCTCCTGAACCAACAGCTCGTCGCCCTGCGCCGCCAGCTCGCCGCGCTGGAGGATGCGCTCTCCGCCAGCGAGGGCAAGGACAAGGAGGCGCAGAGTCGCATCGCCGATCTCGGCTCGCGCCTCAACGTCGCGCTGGCGCAGCGCGTCCAGGAGCTGGCCAAGTACCGCTCCGACTTCTTCGGGCGGCTGCGCCAGATCCTCGGGGACCGGTCGGGCGTGCGCGTCGTCGGCGACCGCTTCGTGTTCCAGTCCGAGGTGCTGTTCGATTCAGGTCAGGCGGCGGTCAACCCAGCTGGCCATGCCGAGCTCGATCAACTCGCCACCGCCCTGAAGCAGCTGGAGCGCGAGATCCCGCCTGACATCAACTGGGTGATGCGGGTCGACGGCCACACCGACGCGAAGCGCATTCACTCCGATCAGTATCGCTCGAACTGGGAGCTGTCCGCCGACCGCGCCATCGCCGTGGTCGAATACCTCGTCGAGAAGGGGGTCGATCCGCACAGGTTGGTCGCCGCCGGCTTCGGCGAGTACCAGCCGCTCGATCCCGGCACGAGCGACGAGGCCCTGCGCAAGAACCGCCGCATCGAGCTGAAGCTGACCGAGAAATGACCGTCCTCGACGACCGACTGCAGACCCGCAACGCCGACAAGGCGCAAGCGCTTGGCGAGATCGCTGCCGTGCTGGCGATGATCGACTCCGAGCACCGCGACCCCGATCCCTGGGAGCGGCTTTGCCTGCTGCGCGCCTTCTCCCTCGTCTCGGCCGGTTGCTACCTCGTCGCCGCCACCGAGGCGCGCTATGCGTCGGAGACGCCGACCCGCTCCCTCGACGAGATCGCCGCCGAGCCTGTGATCGGCCGTCTCGACCTTCTCACCCTCTTCGAGGGGCTGAAGGAGGCGATGGCGGAGGATGCCCGGCTCTATCCCCATCTGGGACCGATGGCGCTGGGATGAAGCGTCGGACCGAAAACCGTGTCAGCGGTTTTCGGTCCATGCGATGCGGCACGACAGGCTACGGCCTCGCGCCGATCGCGGTATGCGTCGCGGTGCTGTCGGGGTTCATCCTAGGCCCTTCGTTCTGACCCGCATGCCGGGCGCGAGCGGCAGGGCGAGGAGGCACAGCCCCGCCATCAGCAGGAAGGCGTGGGCGCCGAGCCAGGCGTAGGCCCACCCCGAGGCGGCGGTGACCACCGCGGACGCCAGCCCGAGGCTGAGCGTGCCGTAGAGCGTCTGCGCCGTCGCCGCGAAGCGCGGCGGCACCACGGTCGCGATCACCGCCATGCAGGCGAGGTGCATCAGCGCGAAGGTCAGGCCCTGCAGCAGCTCCGAGACCATCAGGGCGGCGGTGGCGGAGGTCGCAGCGAAGACACTCCAGCGCAGCACGCCGGCCGCCGCCGACAGGGCGGCGCATCCCGCCGGGCCGAAGCGGCGGACAAGGGACGGACCGATCAGCAGGAAGACGACGATCTCCGAGCACACGGCCTCGGCGAGCAGCACGGAGATGGTGGCGTCGGCAAGGCCGGCGGCGCGCCAGTGGATCACGGCGAAGGTGTCGCTCATCGACTGCGAGCCGATCACCAGCGCCGCCACGACGAGCGCGGTGCGGAACGCAGGTGCGACGAGCGCGCCGGCGAGCGTCGTCGCCAGGGCCGCGCCCGGCTCCCCCTCGTCCCGCTCCTCATGGCGTCCGGCGACGGGCGGCAGCCATGGGATCGCCGGGAGCATGGCGAGGAACAGCGCCGACGAGACGACTATGATGGAGGGAAGGCCGGCACGGGCGACGAGCAGGCCGCTCGCCAGCGTCCCCAGGACGTAGGCGGCCGAGCCGATGCCGCGCACGGCACCGTAGGAATACAGGCGCTCGCGCGCGCTGCCGGCCAGCGCCAGGGCGTCGGCGAGCGGGTTGAGCCCGGCGATCGCCAGGGCGTGCACCATGCTCACGGCGACGAGTGCCGCCAGCCCCGCCGCCGGCAGGTAGAGCAGGCCGATCGTGCCGGCGCCGAGCGTGGCGGCGGTGAGGATTGCGCGGGTGCCGAAGCGGTCGGCGACTGTCCCGAGCAACGGGCCTGCGGCGATGCGGACCAGCGTGCCGGTGGCGAACACGGTGGCGATCGCCTGTGGAGCGAGCCCCCGCTTCGCGAGGAACGAGGGCATGAACGGCGACACCACGCCGAAGGCGGCGAACAGGGCGGCATAAAGCAGCACCAGCGCGGGGAAGGATGTGCCGGCCAGAGCTGCGAGCGTGGTGTGCCTGCGCTCGATGCCGTCAGCCGGCATCGGATGTCGGCAAGAGCAGCCGGCGCCGTCCGCCGACCCATGCCGCGCAACCGATGAAGGCGATGGCGGAGAGGATGAGGAAGGCGCCGCGATATCCCAGGGCCTGCGCAGCGAAGCCGGCGACGAGCGGGCTCAGCGTCGCGCCGAGGCCGAAGGCGGTGAGCACCGCCGCGAGGCCGGTGCTGGCCCGCCCGGAGCCGTGCATGATGTCGGCACTCAGCGCGGGGATGGCGACGCTGGACAGACCCACTGCCGCGCCCTCCAGAACCTCCACTGCGACGATCGACGCCCAGGACGTGTCGGCGGCGGCGAGGAGCCCGCGCAACGCGGTGAGCCCCAGCGCGATCGTCATCACCGGGCCGTAGCCGTCGCCGCCGAGCCGGCGCGATCCCGCGAGGCG
>CALMRL010000687.1 GCA_937873345.1 uncultured Beijerinckiaceae bacterium
CTGATGCGGCTCGCGAACGTCGAGCCGGCGATCCGCGAGACGCAGGCGCTGCTGCGCCGCGCCCGCGAGGCCGGCGCGCCGGTCATCCACGTCCGCCACGACGCCGGCGCCGGCTCGCCCTACGACGTCTCCGCGGCGATCGGCGCGATCTCCGACGAGGTGGCGCCGCAAGGCGACGAGCCGGTGATCACCAAGACCTATCCCAGCGCCTTCGTCGGCACCGACCTCGAGGAGCGGCTGCGCCAAGCCGGCGTGCGCGACCTCGTGCTGGCCGGATTCATGACGCACATGTGCGTCAACTCCACCGCGCGGAGCGCCTTCAGCCTCGGCTTCCATCCGACCGTGGTGGCGGCAGCGACGGCGACCCGCGACCTGCCCGGCTTCGACGGTTCGGTGGTGCCGGCCGACACTCTGCAGAATGCCAGCCTTGCCGCGCTTGCAGACCTGTTCGCCGTCGTTGTAGCACGAGAGACTGAAATCCGCGCCTGAGCCGGGGCCGTCCCGCGCGAGGATCGCGACTCGCCGAGGTCCCATGGCCGTCTCCAGCACCGCGGTCCCCAACGGCTCGGAGTGCGAAGAGCCTTCTCGGCGCGACTTCCTGTACATCGCGACCGGCGCGGTCGGCGCGGTCGGCGCCGCTGGCATCGCGGTGCCGCTGATCGCGCAGCTGCAGCCCGACGCCGCGGTGGTCGCCGCCGGCGCCCCGATCGACGTCGACATCTCCGGCGTCGCGCCCGGGCAGCAGATCCTGGTGAAGTGGCGCGGCCACCCGATCTTCATCGTCAACCGGCCGCCGGAGGCGCTTAAGGTGCTGCAAGAGCAGAGCCTCGTGTCCAAGCTGTCCGATCCCGACTCCAAGGCGCTGCAGCAGCCGCAGTACGCCGCCAACTGGCACCGTTCGGCCAAGCCCGAGTTCCTGGTGCTGGTCGGCGTCTGCACGCATCTGGGCTGCATCCCGAGCTTCCAGCCCAACAGGGGCGAGGTCGACGCGAGCTGGCCCGGCGGCTACTTCTGCCCCTGTCACGGCTCAAAGTACGACCTTGCGGGACGCGTCTATTCCGGCGTGCCGGCGCCCTACAATCTGCCGGTGCCGCCCTACACCTTCACCGACGCCAAGACGATCCGCATCGGCGAGAACCCGGCCGGCGCGACCTTCGACCTCGCCGACATCGTGCAGCTCTGATCGGGTTTCGGCCCTGATCGCGCTGCCGGCTCACGCCGGCCGGCGGCGGACCTCCAGGAGGTCGATGGGACCACCGGGCCTGCTGTCGTCGAACACGCCCACGACGAGTCGCCCGGTCGACCAGGCCAGGGTGTCGAGCGCGGTGCGCCCGGCGAGCAGCCGCGGCCCGGCCTCGTCGGGATCGTGGCCGTGCACGACATGCCGCTCGCCCTCGCCCGCGCGATGGCCGCCGTCGTCGTCGCGGCCGTAGCGCTTCCACAGCAAGGTGCGGTCGGCCTGGGCCGCGAGCGGGACCGCGGGATCGATCCCGGCGTGGACGTAGACGCGGTGCGCGTCGCGATGCATCGTCGGCAACGCGTCGATCCATGCGAGATGCCCGGCGATCTCGTCCTGCCGCTCGCGGTAGGAGGCCACGGTCGCGTCGCCGCCGTTGCCGATCCACCAGTCGAGACGGTCGGGGTTGCGCAGGGCAAGCGCCATCATCGCCTCGTGGTTGCCTTTGAGGCAAACCCAGCGCCAGCCCGCCGGCGGCCCGGCGACGAGGCGCTCCACGACCTCGGCGCCATGCGGGCCGCGGTCGACGTAGTCGCCGAGGAACACCGCGGTGCGGACGAACGCCCCGGCGGGATAGGTGTCGATCGCTTCGAGCGCATCGCCGAGCAGGTCGAAGCGTCCGTGCAGGTCGGCGACCGCGAAGGTCAGGCCGCAGGGCTGCGGCTCGTCGGTCATGGCTGGCTCGTCATCGGGCGGTCAATCATCGCGGAGAATGGCGTGCGAGGCGAGCGGCCCCGTCAGCGCTCCGCCCCGCGGTCGCCAGCCGACGGTGCGCTCGATCTCCGCCGCCAGTTCGAAGTCCTTGGCGGTGACGCCACGCGCGGTGTGCGTCCACAGCCGCACCGTGACGCCGGAGAAGGCGACGAGCATCTCCGGGTGATGCCACGCCGCCTCGCGAAGGTGGCCGACCACGGTCGCGACCATCAGCGCGGCCTTGAAGGACGTCGTGCGGAAGCGGCGCTGCAGCGCCCCATCGACATGCGACCAGTGCGGCAATCCGGCGAGAGCGACCGCGATCTCCGCTTCGCCGCAGATCCGCTCACCCGCCGCCAATCCCGCCGCCTTGGGTCCTTGTCCTGAGATGCCGATGCCTCAGGCGATCTTGCGCTGCCGGCGGTCCTGCACCGGCTGATAGGCCATGCGGCTGTGCAGCTTGCAGTACGGCCCTTCGCCGACCGACGCCTTTCCGCCGCAGTAGCGGAACTCCGACGACGACGGATCGCCGACCGGCCAACGGCACATCGAATCCCGCAGGTCCATGATGGTGACGTTCTCGACCATCGACACGACCCTATCCTCGCTCGACGAGCGGCGCAGCGGCATCGCCGCCGGCTGGTACGACGCGGCGAGGGCAACGTTGCCGCGCACCGGCAGGACGGTGGGGCGCTGCGGCGCCGCCTCGGCGGGCTTGGCGAGCTTGGGACGGATGCCGGCCGCCACCGCGGGCGCCTTGATCCGACCCGACAGGCCGAGGCGGTGCACCTTGCCGATCACCGCGTTGCGGGTGACGCCGCCGGCCAGCTCGCCGGCGATGCGGCTGGCGCTCAGGCCATCGAGCCACAGCCTACGCAGCTGCTCGACCCGCTCATCCGTCCAGGCCAAGACCGCCTCCTTCGGGAACGCGGCCTCTTCCGCAAGCGCCGCCTCCTGGGACGACACGGCTTCTTTGTCCGCGATCTGGTTTGCCATCTGAGCGTCCGCCTGCTTCGAAAGTTCAACCCCGGCACGCAATCGGACTGTCGAACTCGCCCTTGGCGTGCGGGCGAACGGCTCCGTGCCGGGGCAAGCCGGTGTCGCCGAACGCGAGAACGCAGGGGTTTCGACCGCCCGACCGAAGGCCGTGGTCAGCGATGAGGAAGCTACAACGAGGCTCGAATCGCGCGCAAGCCTCGCACAGGTTGATAAATCGTTTTCGCCACCGATGGCTGCGCTGCGCTCACGGCTGTGCTGAACAGGCTTCGCACGAAGAGGGAACGAAACAGAGCCGTCCTACGGTTTTGTCATTTCATGCGGCTCCAATGCTTCGAAGAGCGGAGAAAACCGACGCGGTGGGGATCGCTTGCAAGCAACCAATCGACGACACCCGATTGGTGACGATTATCCGCCCCCCATCGGACCGGGGGAGACCGTTGCCCACCGCCGCCATCGTCGCTATAGACCCGCCTTCGCGCGCAATCCGACACCCCTGGAGGCGTGAGCGCGAATTCGTACACTATAATCATATGTTAAGGACAGCAGATGGCCGAGACCAAGTCTTTGGCGGCCTCGGTGCGCGACGGCGTCGGCAAGGGGGCCGCACGTCGCGTACGTCGAGAGGGCCGCATTCCCGCAGTGATCTACGGCGGCGGCGAGCCGCCCACCGCGATCGCCCTCTCCTGGCAGGAGGTCAACAAGCTGATCTACGCCGGCGGCTTCAAGACCACGACGTACGAGATCGACGTCGGGGGCGAGAAGGAGCGGGTGATCCCGCGTGACTACCAGCTCGATCCCATCAAGGGCCGGGCGATGCACGTCGACTTCCTGCGCCTGAAGGCTGGGCAGAAGATTTCCGTGGAGATCCCCGTGCACGCCGTCGGCCAGGACGAGAGCCTGGCGCTGAAGCAGGGCGGCGTGGTCGAGATCGTCCGCCACACCGTCGCCTTGATGGTCGCCGCCGACGCCATCCCGGGAC
>CALMRL010000688.1 GCA_937873345.1 uncultured Beijerinckiaceae bacterium
CGCCGCCGCCATCGCCGTGGCAGCGCGGGTCACGGCGGCGGGCGCGCTGGCCGGCAGCGGCATCCGCCTCGACGTGGTGGTGTTCGACCGCGGCGGCGCGCTGCTCGCGGCAACCGAGCCGTCGGAAACGTAAAAGCCTCCGGATCGCGAGACCCTGCGGATCGGCATATCGTCTGATCGCCCGAGCAGGCCGAATGTCGGCGAGCCGAGCGTCAGTGCATGTGCTGGCCGCCGTTCACCGACAAGGTGGCGCCGGTGATGTAGCCGGCGTCGTCGGAAGCGAGGAACAGCACGCAGCGAGCGATCTCCTCCGGTTCGCCGAGGCGACCGGCGGGGATGTGCGGCAGCACCTTGGTGCGGATCACCTCCTCGGGCACCGCCTTGACCATGTCGGTGGCGACGTAGCCCGGCGCGATGATGTTCACCGTGATGCCCTTGGCCGCGCTCTCCTGCGCCAGGGCCTTGGTGAAGCCGATGTCGCCGGACTTCGCCGCGCAGTAATTGGTCTGGCCGAACTGCCCCTTCTGCCCGTTGATCGAGGAGATATTGATGATGCGGCCGAAGCCGCGCTCGCGCATCCCCTCGATCAGCGGCCGCGTCATGTTGTAGAGCGAGTTCAGGTTGGTGTTGATGACGGCATACCACTGCTCCGGCTTCATCTTGTGCAGCGGCACATCCTTGGTGATGCCGGCGTTGTTGACCAGCACCTCGACGGGCCCGAGCGCCTCCTCGACCTGCTTCAAGCCGGCGGCGCAGGCCTCATAGTCCGACACGTCCCACTTGAAGACGGCGATGCCGGTCTCCCTGGAGAAGGCGTTCGCCGCCTCGTCGTTGCCGGCGTAGGTCGCCGCGACCTTGTATCCCTTCTCGTGCAGAGCCTTCGAGATCGCCGCGCCGATCCCGCGCGATCCGCCGCTCACCACCGCCACACGTGCCATCACCCGCTCTCCTGCCCGTCCCCGACGTCTTCCCCGTGCGCTGATTCTTGACGCTCCTGCTGGCTCTGCGGACGCCACGGCGTCCGCAGAGCCCGATCCGTCCGTTATCGTCCTAGCGCTCAAGCGTCATAGCGATGCCCATGCCGCCGCCGATGCACAGGGTGGCGAGCCCCTTGTGCGCATCGCGGCGCCCCATCTCGTGCAGCAGGGTGACGAGGCAGCGCGCACCCGAGGCGCCGATGGGGTGGCCGATGGCGATCGCGCCGCCGTTGACGTTCACGATCGAAGGGTCCCAGCCCATGTCCTTGTTCACCGACATCGCCTGGGCGGCGAAGGCCTCGTTGGCCTCCACCAGCTCGAGGTCGGAGACCTTCCAGCCGGCCTTCTCCAGCGCCTTGCGCGAGGCCGGAATCGGCCCCGTGCCCATGATCGCCGGGTCGACGCCGGCGGTGGCCCAGGAGGCGATGCGGGCGAGCGGCGTCAGGCCCCGGCGCTGCGCCTCGGCGGCGCTCATCAGCTCCACGGCGGCGGCGCCGTCGTTGATGCCCGTCGAGTTGCCGGCAGTCACCGTGCCGTCCTTTGTGAAAGCCGGCTTCAGCTTGCTCATCTGGTCAAGCGAGGCACCCTTGCGGATGTACTCGTCGTCCGCGACCACGACGTCGCCCTTGCGGCCCTTCACGGTGAAGGGGATGATCTCGTCCTTGAAGCGTCCCGCCGCCTGCGCGGCTTCCGCCTTGTTCTGCGAAGAAACGGCGAAGCGGTCCTGCTCCTCGCGCGACAGCTGCCACTTCGAGGCGATGTTCTCAGCCGTATTGCCCATGGGATAGCCGGCGAAGGCGTCGGACAGGCCGTCCTTCATCATCGTGTCGAGGAGCTTCATCTCGCCCATCTTGGTGCCGCCGCGCAGCCAGCCGGCGTGGGTCGACAGCGACATCGACTCCTGGCCGCCGGCGACGATGATGGCGGCATCGCCACCCGCGATCTGCTGCTGCCCCAGCGCCACGGCGCGCAGGCCCGAGCCGCACACCTGGTTGAGGCCGAAGGCGGTCTTCTCCTTGGGCACGCCGGCAGCCATCGCCGCCTGGCGGGCCGGGTTCATGCCCTGGCCGGCGGTCAGCACCTGGCCGAGGATCACCTCGTCGACCTCTGCGGCATCGACATGGGCGCGCTCCAGCACGCCGCGGATCACGGCGGCGCCCAGTTCGTGCGCCGGCACGGTGCCGAACGAGCCGTTGAAGGTGCCGACCGCCGTGCGCCCGGCCGCGACGATGACGATATCGGTGGACATGCGATCTCCTTGTCAGCCGGCGTGACCCGCCGGACGCCTGCCGCCGCCCCCGGCGCCGCCCAGGCGCTTAGCGAGGGGAGCATCGAGCATCGGGCGCATCGCCGATGGCGCGGCATTCCATATCGGGGATTGTCGGGTCAACGCGACGAACGGCAAGTCGCTTTCTGCCAGAAGGGGGATTGCGACGGGG
>CALMRL010000689.1 GCA_937873345.1 uncultured Beijerinckiaceae bacterium
GACCGCCCGCTCGGCGCGTTTCTCCTCGGGCCTGGGCGTGCTCGACTTCGTGAAGAAGACGTCCATC
Organism: uncultured Beijerinckiaceae bacterium; assembly: GCA_937873345.1. Classification (GTDB taxonomy): domain Bacteria; phylum Pseudomonadota; class Alphaproteobacteria; order Rhizobiales; family Beijerinckiaceae; genus RH-AL1. The sequence goes on from CALMRL010000689.1 coordinate 68, forward strand.
CTGAAGTGCTCGGCCGAGGCGCTCGTGGCGATCGGCCCGGCGGCGGTGACGCTCGGCGAGGCGGAGGGACTCGGCGCCCACGCCCGCTCGGTGGCGCTGCGCCTCGGTCAGGCGGCGCCCGCCACCTGGCGAGAGGAACGGGGCGCGGCATGACGACCGACCGGCTGCGCGCCGTCCACCTCGACGGCGACTCCATCGGCATCGGCACGCCGGACCAGGAGCACGAGCGCCAGATCGCGATCTACGACCTCGTCGAGGAGAACAGCTTCTCGCTGCCGGGCAGGACAGCCGGGCCCTACGCGCTGACGATCTCGCTGCACGAGGCCAAGCTGATGCTCGACGTCAGCGGCGCCGACGGCGAGCAGCAGGCCGTGCACATCCTCTCGCTGTCGCCGTTCCGCGGTATCCTGCGCGACTACTTCATGGTGTGCGAAAGCTACTACGCCGCGATCCGCACCCAGACGGCGGCGCAGATCGAGGCGATCGACATGGGGCGGCGCGGCCTGCACAACGAGGCCGCCGACCTGCTGATCGAGCGGCTCAGCGGCAAGATCACCTGCGACACGGACACGGCGCGGCGGCTGTTCACGCTGATCACCGCGCTGCACTGGAAGGGCTGAGTGGCGGCAGGGGCCGTGCCGGTCGGTGCCATCCGGCAGGATCGCGGCGGCGGGCCCCCTCCACCATGCTTCGCATGGTCCCCCGCTCCGCTGCGCTGCGCAAGGGAGAATACGCATAGCGATCTGCGTCGCTCATTGTCTATCCTCCCCTGCGCAGCGGTGGAGGGGGCTCGCCGACTCACCGCCTCCGAGGTCGCTCGATGACCGGCCTGCGCCCCGGCGCCGTGCTGTTCTCCTGCTCGATGAACGCCGTGCGCTCGCCGCTCGCGGAAGGACTGGCCCGTCAGATGTTCGGCCGCGACATCTACTTCGCCTCGGCCGGCGTGCGCGAGGGCGAGGCGGACCCCTTCGTGCAGGCGGTGGCGGCCGAGGTCGGCGTCGACATCTCGCGCCACCGCCCGCACACCTTCGAGGACTTGGAAGACTCCTCCTTCGACCTGATCGTCACCCTGTCGCCCGAGGCGCACCACAAGGCGCTGGAGTTCACCCGCACGCTCGCCTGCGACGTGGTGTACTGGCCGACCCAGGACCCCACCGCCGTGGAAGGCTCGCGCGAGCGCAAGCTCGAGGCCTACCGCGAGATGCGCGACACCTTGAGCCGGCGGATCAAGGCGCTGCTCGCGGAGAAGGAGCGATGAGGGGTCAGAGTCCGGCGTAGGCGTCGCGCTTCACCATCCAATAGCTCGCCGAGCCCGCCAGCGCCGCGACCGTCGCCACCAGGAAGGCCGGGGTGAAGGAGTGCAGGTGCTCGACGATCAGGCCGGTGACGAGCGGCGCCAGCGCCCCGCCGATCGAACCGCCGATGTTCTGGATCGACTCGATCGTCGCGACGAGCCGCGGCGGCGTCAGGCTGGCGCCGAGCGCCCAGGAGCAGGAGCCCGCGCCGTAGCCGAAGAACATCGAGAGGGACAGCAGCGTCACCACCCCCCAGGTCGTCGGCGAGAAGGGCGCGGCGGCGGTGAACAGGGCGCACAGTACCAACCCGCCGACGGTGAGGTAGCGCCGCGAATCGATGGGATCGATGCCGCGCCGCGCTAGCCGGTCGGAGGCGAAGCCGCCCAGGGCGCCGCCCAGGAATCCCGCGAATTGCGGCACCGCCGCGAGCAGGCCGGTCTCGGCGACGCCGACGTGGCGCTCGCTTTCGAGGTAATCCGGCAGCCAGGCGACGTTGAGCCAGGTGATGTAGACGATGCCGAACAGCCCGCCGATCAGCGCCCAGGTCGTCGGCACGGTGAAGAGGTGCGCCCAGGTGCGGCCGCTGGCCTGCGCTTGCGCCTCGATCTCGCCGGAATTGATCGCTTGCAGGTCCTCGCGCGGGATGCCGACGTCGGCGGGGTCGCGGTAGTACAGGCCCCAAGCGAGCGCCACCGCCAGCCCGGCGGCGCCCATGGTGACGAACATCACGCGCCAGCCGTAGGCCAGCATCAGCGCGGTGAGCAGCGGCGGCGCCACCGCCGGCCCGAGCGAGGACGCCGCGTTGAACAGCCCCAGCGGCGTGCCGCGCTCCCTCAAGGGGAACCAGTTCACGGACGCACGCGCCCCGGCGGTGAACATCGGCGATTCGCCGATCCCCAACCCGGCGCGGGCGACGAGAAACTGTCCGAAGTTCGCCACCGCGCCGCTGACAATCTGCGCGATCGACCACAGCGTCATGCCGGCGGTGAGCATGACGTGTGGCCCGACCCGGTCGGTGATCGCGCCGACGGGAAGCTGGCACAGGGCGTAGGACCAGGCGAAGGCGGAAAGCAGCGCTCCCATCTCGCCCGGCGACAGGTGCATCTCGGCGGCGATGGTGTGGTTGCCGATGGCCAGCGTCGAGCGGTCGACGTAGTTCACCACGCCGGCGAGGATCAGCAGCGCGACCATGGTCCACTGGCGTCGCCGCGTCCGCGGCGACAGGCGGCCCGGCAGAACGGCGTCGCTCACGCCTCAGCTCCGGCGGCGCGGGCCCACCGGAAGCACGCCCGAGAGGCCGGTGTCGTCGCGCAGTGCCGCGACGGCGAACAGGATGAGGCCGACGTGGAAGGCGAGCGCGCCGGCGGCGACGTGGGCGAGCGACCAGATCAGCCCC
>CALMRL010000690.1 GCA_937873345.1 uncultured Beijerinckiaceae bacterium
ATTGCGTCAATGCGTCTCCAACGCCTGCCCGCGGCAGCCGAGGCCTCCAACGGGGCGGACGCTGCCGACGGTCCACCCGGACGGCAGTTCACGATGCTCGGGGTTCCAACGCCAGCATCTCGATCACGTGGACGAGGCGCGTCAGCAGGCGCTCGGCTTTCGCGACCGGCATGTCCGATGCGGCGATCGGGCCATGGTCGAAGGCCAGGCCGCGCTGTCGCAGCATCGCTTCGAGGAACATGGCGAGATTGGCGCAACCCGTGTTCAGCGTCTTGGAATGCTGCTGGCCGCGCAGAGCCCTGCCTTCCGGCGAGCCGGCAAGGTTGCGGGTGAAGGCCGCGATGTCTGGCTTGTCGCGCAGCTCCTGGGCGAAGAACTCAACGGCGTTGGCTTCCGGAGGACGATGGAGCACGGCCTCGAAGATTGTCCGCACCAACTCCTCGATGTCTATAGGCAGGTTCGCTGAGGCGGCCGGCGAAGCGCGAAGCAGCATGGCTTCCTCCGACACGGAGAGCTGGTGGAGCACATCCGCACGCGGCACGCCTTCGTCGAGGAGGGCTCGATGGGTTGCCAATCCGGCCGCATCGGCCTCGCGATTGAAGAGGACGCGGTAGGACTCGGCAATGAAACGCTCGTTGTCGTCGCGCATCGCGGAGCCGCGCCTTTCCATGTCGAGCCGCCGCTGGTCGACGAGCCGACGCTCCTCCGAGCGCATCAGAGAGGAAAGGAAGGCCGCAGGCGACTGCCCTGCCTCGATCCTCGCCGCGCAACCGGCGATCTCGTCCGCCGACGCCACGCGGTCGAAGGCGGCGAGGTAGGCATCGAGGATGAAAGGGGCATGACGCTCGACGGCCGTCGCCGCCTCGTTGCCCTCGGCGGCATCGGGTTCATGGGTCATGCAGCCATCCATTGCGCAATCGCACGGGCGTGGTCGGCCCAGCTCGGGAGGCTCAGCCCGGCGGCTTGCCGCCACAGCTCGGCGGCGGTCTCGTCGTCCATGAGGGTCTCCAATGCCTGGCGGATCGACGCCGCGTCCACCTCGTCGAGCCGCAGTTGCCCCGCGACCGGCAGGCCGTCGATCGCCGGCAGCCGCGCCGAAGCGACGAGCGGCACCCCCGCGGCGAGGCTTTCGACGGCCGGCAGGCCGAAGCCTTCGAAGGTGCCCAAGAAGGCACTCGCGCGCGCGGTCGCGAAGACGTCCCGGATCTGGCGGTCGGACGCGTTCTCCAAGACACGGACGCCGGGAAGCTCGCTCTCGAAGATCGGCGCGAAGACGGCGCCCTGCCAAGCCTCCGGCTTGCGGCCGATGAAAAGCAGATCGAAGGTCTGCTGCAGCCGCTCGCTCTGCAGGTAGGCCTCGAAGAGCAGGTTCTGGTTCTTCTTGCCGTCGAACGATCCGAGGGAGACGATCGTGCGGCGGTTCGCGCTCCAGTGCTGGCGCGGGATCTTCACGCCGTCGGCGCCGAGGCGCACGACGGTATCCGACGGGAGCGCGCGCCCAGAGCGGGTAATCCGCGACGCGAACTCGTCGGCCATTTGTTGGCTCGAGAAGGCGCGGGCGGCGGCATCGCGCACCAGGAGAAGATAGGGAAGGAAGAAGTTCGAGCCCGTCGCCGATATCTTGAAAGCGTCGGGATAGAAGTACGCGCTGAAATCGTGGACGAGGACTGCCGGGGCGATGCGCTCCGCTGCGGCGAGGCGACGATAGGCGTCGATCCGCGCGGGATCGTAGAACACCTCCGGGACGAGGATGCGCTGGCTCGCGCGGATCGGCAGGCGGCGGCGGCGTTCGGGCGGATCCGCTTCACCGATGCGCTTCTTCAACTCCGTTTCGTCGACGCCGCCATTCCCCGCGCCGTCGCATGCCATGCGTACGGCGCGGTCGGGCAGTTCGTAGAAGATGTCGCCATCCGCCGCATAGGCGCAAAAGCGCACGTCGGCGCCGGCGGGCCAGTTGGCGATCAGTTCGCGGACGACGCGCTGAATGCCGGTCTGCACCGGATTGCTGATGAATTCCGAGATCTCGAGGTAGACGCTCACGCGATGTCGCCGGTGTCTAGCTGTCGAGGTGAGCGACGAGCTTCGTCGCGTACGCTTCGAAGGAGTGATCGAAGGCGAAGCTGCGGGCCGCTTCAACCGGCTTTCGGCGATCTTCACCGGTCGCGATGATGTCGAGCAGCGCCTCGGCGATGAGCAACGGGGAGAGGCTGTCGGGCACGCGGCGCACGTAGGATGGCGCATCCATGGCGGCCGCAAGGTGCGCGTTCGCCACGCAAGGCAGACCGGCCGCGATGCAATCGTTGAGCGCCCCGCTCAGGCCGCCCATGAAGTAGGTCCGCAGCTGTACGCCCGCTTCGGCGGCGAAGAGCAGCGCCTTGTATGTCGCGGGATCGACGACCTCGGCGGCAAAGCGGATGTGATCGCCCATGTCGAGATGGGCAACGTGCCAGCGGAGGCGTGCCTCTAGCTCAGCCGTGACGAAACCCCCGCAAAACACCGCCTTCGCCGGAATGCCCCAGTCCCGCAGCAGCTTGACCGCCCAGACTAGTTCGTCGGGCGCCTTGTCGGGTGAGACGAAGCCGAACGTCGCCACCAGAAAGTCCGCCTCCGCGATGTCGAACTTGGCGCGCACCGCGCGGCGGCTTTCCGGCGTCGAGAAGCGCGGGTGCAACTCGTTGTACTGCGCGAAAGGCAGGACGACAGGCGTCTTGCCGTATTGCGCCGTGATCAGCTCCGCGGTGATCGGTGAATGCACGAATGGCGGATTGGACGCGGCGACGATCTCGGACAGGAAGAGGATCGGCAGCCGCTGCTGATGCAACAGCCAGTCCGATACGATCTCCGGGCGCACCTCGCCGGCATACTCGCCGCGGGCAACGGACACGGTTCGATCCATGCCGAGAAGCAGGACGTAGAAGTTGATCATCCTCGCATCGTGAATGATCGCGGCACCGCCGTTGCGCAGCAGGAAGTCGAACTCCCGACGGTGGTAGTGCGAATTCCCGATGACGCTGCAAACCCGGTCGAGACGCGCGAGGTCTGCTTCCGCATCGTCCATCGGCAGCAGCGCAGCGATGCCAGCCGGGCGCTTCGCGTGCTGCGCGTCCGTGTACACGCGGACATCCGCCAGCTTGGACAGGGCCTCGACCATTCCAAAGGAGAAGTCTGCCACTCCCGATTCCGCCGGCGGCAGCGGCGTGAGGATGCCTATGGCAAGACGCGCGCCGCGTCGAACGGCGGGAGCCGCCAGGCGCTGAGCAACGCCGTCGAGAAGGGTGGCAGCGACTCGCTCGCCGACCTCTTCCGCGCGAAATCGCACCCAAGTCGCGCCCTGCTCGCGCAGAAGATGATCCCAAAGATCATCGCTCGGCGCTTCCAGCCTCGCTAGGATGCCGCTGAGGCGCTCAGGATCATCGGATGCGAACCGCGCCTCGGCTTGGTCGACGAGCTCGCGGTGCGCGGCGATGTCGGAGGCGAGAGCAGGCGTGCCCGCAGCACTGGCCTCTATCAGCGGGACGGAAAACCCCTCCGCGTGCGAAGGCACGATCGCGGCAATCGCATGGCGATACTCCTGCCGTAGTTCCTCGTCGCTCAAATGATCGAAGAAGATCAACCTCGTCGCATCGCCCCCCTCGCGATGGTAGGCGACGCGCAGCTCTTGTCTCATCGATTCCGGGCACGAGCCGAGGATCTTTATCGACGTTTTCGACCGACCGCGCGCCGCGAGCCGCGCATGCGCGGCGACCGCGCAAATTGGATTTTTGCGCGGATCCCCTCCGGCGGCGACGAGGTAGTAGGTACGGTGCGATCGCTCAACGGGAGCCTCGCCCTTTATCGGCTCCAAGCCTTGCCGCACAGCGACGCCGCTGACCGATATCGCATTGCGCCGCACACCGGCTTTCGCGGCGGCCTCGTCGCCGGAAGCGGCCGAGATGGAAATCAGCCTGTCGAAGCGCGAGAGAAAGGCGAGTGCGATCGCGAAATCGGCACGGGCTTCCAGGGACTCAAGATAACGATTTGGCTCGAGCAACTGGATGAGGTCGTAAAAAAGGCATGTTTTCAGAACCGATGCGTTGTCGAACAATCTCGACAGCCATAGTAAATCGTGAGTCATCGGTGACAGCACGAGAAGAACCGAACCACTTTTCGGCTCTATGTAGGAGTTCGTACGGATTTCGTCGAAGAGAGTTTGATGCTCGGCAAACAGCTTCGGCATTTCTGCGGTCGTCAAAGCGACAAAGCGCGGCCGTGCGCCGTCCCATCGCCGAAGCCGCAAGGCCGTAAGAAGAGAGACCGCGTGTTGGCCGACCCCGCGGAAGCGATAGTTCGCATCCTGCAGCGCGCGGGCATCCACTATAACGTCTGAGATCGATGTCGACGTACGCTGATTATTGTCGGATCGTGAGGGACTTAGCAGAACCTGACGCCTTTTCTTAATGCCGATACGACCGATCATCGCTTTAGCGCGGGCGTTGAGGGGAGGCAAGCGCCTGGCCGTAGGGTAGGCACGGCGTCAGGGCTACGGGCCTGGCAACAGCGCCGACCGTCCTTTCTGGTCCCCGGGAAGGATGGCTCGTGTCGGGCAGCGCTGAGGCGATCGAGCGGAATCGGCCGGGTGACGGCACGAGCCCCGCCTGTCGGCTGGCGGGGCACGAGGGGCATAGCGCAGGCCATGCGCCCACGTCGTCCAAAGATACTCCCGATGACGAAGCTATCGAAGCCGATCTGCGAGAGGGCGCCCATCGACCCGCCGATGAACTCGGCTTCATCGAAGACGATCATCGTCCCGTCGATCTTGCGGCACCCTCATCCGTATCGCGTTGGGACGGTCATGCCGCGCCTCGCGTCGCGCGAATCTCCCCCAACCTTGCCCCATATCGCCGTGCGATCGCCTCGATCGAGAAGTTCGCCCTGATATGCTCCGCGCCAGCCTTGCCCCTGGCCCGCGCCGCGTCCGGATCGGCCATCACCTGGCGCATCCGCTCCGCGGCCTGCGCGAGGCGAGGTTGCGCCCAGACGCTGCCGCGCTCGACCAAGATGTACTCCGCCTCGCGCACGCCGATCAGGTCGTAGTCGACGAGGTAGGTCGTCTCGGGCGTGCAGAAGTCCATGTTGCCGGAGTAGGCGGTCGCGATCACCGGGCGGCCGAGGTTCATCGCCTCCAGCATGCCGAAGCCCCAGCCTTCCGAGCGGTGCAGCGAGACGTAGCAGTCGCAAGCGAGCTTCAGGGCGAGCACGTCGCGGTAGGAGAACGTCTCGTTGATGACGATGATGCGGGGATCCGCATCGGCGACCTGATCGATGCGACGCCACAGGTCCACCTGATAGGGATCGGAGACGCGGCCGCGGTTTTGCGTCTTCAGCACCAGCTGCACCGGTTCGTCGCCGCGCGGGAAGGCGAGCCGGAAGGCGTCGAGCGCGCCCATCGGGTTCTTGCGCTCGATGAAGGAGAAGGAATCGAAGGTCGACAGGAACACGGTGGCGTCGCGGGCCAGCCCGAAGGTCGCGCGCTCCATCGGCTCGACGTTCGGCATCGGCTCCACCGCCATGCCGACGTTGGTCACCGGCTTGTCGGTGTAGCGACTATAGATTTCGCGGTTGTACTCGGACGACACCCACACCTCGTCGAGCAGTTCGAGCGCGAGAAGGTGGCACTTCGGGATCATGTTCAGTTCCCAGAAGACGTAGCCGATATTATAGCTGCGCGCGAAGATTTCCTGCTGCTCATAGGAGAAGGCGAGCGGGATCGCCTCGGCATTGAGATGGATGAGGTTGATCTCACGCGGCTTCTCGAAGGGATCCGAGGCGAGTGCGGAGGCGACGCTGACGGGAGCGGGATTGCCGAGGTCGAACACCAGAGTCGTCGGCGCCTTCGCCTCGCAGAGCTTCACCGCGTCGACGGAAAGGCGCATCGCCTGGCCTAGACCGGACATCTTGTGCAGAGGTCCGATCATCGCGACGCCCGCCTCCAGCGGGCCGGACAAGTCGCGCCGTGCGATCAAGCCGTGGCCGTGGTCCCCTGGCTCGAAGCTCGGTGGATGGCGCAGGCTGAGGCCGACGACCGCCAGGAGAGCTTCGCCCTTTCGGCGCACGGTCTCTCCATCGATGCCGGCAAACCCCGCGAGGTGGGTGACGGCATCGTCAAGTCGGACGCTGCCGTCCTTTTTCAGGAGGACGAGGCGCAGCATCTCGCGCGGCAGGAAGCGGGCGATATAAGGCTCGGTGAAGCTCTTCACGATGAGGAAGATCACGAAGACGGCGCGATCCAGCGTCTTTCTCACGTTGAGCGCGTGCAGCTCGGGATGAGCGTTGAAATACTCCGTCATGAAGACGTTGAGAGAGAAGGCCTCGTCGCTCCATGACTCTTCGCGCGAGAGCAGCGCCGCCATCGCCCTGGTGGTCAGGCTGTCGTCGAGCCGCGCCTGGGTTGTCCATTCACAGCACCACCAATACAGCGCCTTGTGCACCGCCCGCGGGTCCTCGAATGATGTGAATTCTGGACGCTCCCGGCGCGCGATGTTGAAAAGCGCCACGGTGATCTCCGAGGGATAGCCGGCGATCGGTAGCGAAGCGTTCAGCATCTCCCGCTGCCGGCGCGAGATCGGACGGCTGCGCTTGTCCTGGATTCCCGCGCCCTGGTCGTGGGAGATGTACCATATCAGGGTTTCGAGCCGCTCCTGCAGCGAGCCTCGCATCTGCAACTCTCGGCGCTCCTGCTCGATGCGGAAGCACTCGAATTGCACGAAGCGGCTGATCAATCCCTCCGGATCCGCGGCCGGCTGCGCCGCCTCGAAAAGCTTGCGGCTGGGTCCGCTCGCGGCGCGCGGTCCCAGGGGGAGCGCGCCATCGCCGCCTTCCACCGCCTCGAGGTCGGATCGCAGGCTGCGGTCGCTCAGGACCGCCTGCGCCGCAGCCAGCAGGAGCGCGCGGATGCTCGCGGGCGGCTCGAAGCTGCCGAGCATCGTCATCACGTCGAAATCGAGCGGTTGCTGGTTGATGCGAGCCTTGCCGTGGTTCACGACGACCTCGATCGGGCAGTCGCCCCGCCCGAAACCGCGGATGTCGAGTTCGAACGCGTGGCAGCCGTCTCCGTGGCCGTTCGCCTTCAGGTCCTCTCTGTAGCCGTCGGCGAAGCCGGCGACCCTGCCGCCGGTGCTCGAGACGGCCTCGACCTCGATGCGGTGATGGGGGTTTTCAAGGTCGATCGCCCAGCCCCTGATGAAGTTGCGATCGAACAAATCGACGTAGCCCCGCCAGCGCGCCGTATCGTCACCGCTCCCGCCGCTGCCTGGCCGGCCGACGACGGTGATTGGCTGTGCATTGAGGCTTTGTTCCGAGCCGACGATGGCGATGTCGATTTCGCCGTCTTCCGACGACCAGGAGGACAGATCGAGCGTGAAGCCGTGGCGCCCGTCGCCGAACCCCGATCGTTCGAGATCGTCGCGATAGGCGTTGGCGAGCGTCACGATCCGCTTGCCGCTGCTCGCGACCGCCGAGACCTCGACGGGGGACATCGGTGCGGCCTTGTCCATCGCCCAGCCGGAGATGCAATCGTCGAGGACGCTGTCGATGTGCCCCTGCCAGCGCCTCCGGACGGCGGGCAGGGACAGATTGACGTTTCGCATGATCCGCATGGCCGGTCTCATAGGCCGCCGGATGGGGCCGCGCAAGACGGTCCGCGACTTGATCTGCGAAGTCGTGATCGCGAAGAGGAAAGTATATCCTCCAGACACCTCGCCTGAGTCACTGTCGCCGGAGCTGATTGAACCTAGCACTACCTGGGCACCTTGAGATCAGCAGGCAAACGGAAGTGCTGTTGGCAGTGCGGGCAGCACACCGGCGGAACGAGGGGCGCGAACAGCTGCCCGATGATGGCTTGGCGCACGGCGGGCAGGCTGGGCGACGGCGGCGGACCCGGAAGATGGCCAGTCCTTTTTCCCCCGCCCCGCCCGAGGCTGCTCGGCGAGGCGAAGGTGCTGCAGATAGGCAAAAGCCAGGCACGTCATCAGGGCGTGCCGATGCAGCCCGGTCCAGGAGCGGCCCTCGAAGTGGTCGAGGCCGAGGTCCTCCTTCAGTTGCTGGTGCGCCTGCTCGCAGACCCAGCGCGCCTTGATGGTGCCGACCAGGGCGCGCCGCGCGGTGCCGGGCGGCAGGTTGGCGAGGTAAAACTTGCGCTCGCCAGAGGTGCGCCACTCGCCAACCAGCCAAACCTCGGCACCCGGCAGGTGGCGGTTGTTGCCCCACTTGGCACCGTCGCCGACCCGCACGCGGTGAAAAGCGAAGCGGGCGGAGAGCTTGCCCTTGGTGCCCTGGCGCCACGCCACCCGTCGCCAGAACAGAGCGTCGAGCACCGCCTCGGCCTCGCGCGGCTCCTGATCCGGCACGGCTTTGCGGGCGCGACCGGTGGGTGCCGCGAGTTGCACGTCGGGATCGTACACCTTCTAGAGCAGTTTCGCTGAACGTCGGCGCAGGGGTGGGGATTCCATCCGGGTCGTT
>CALMRL010000691.1 GCA_937873345.1 uncultured Beijerinckiaceae bacterium
GCACTCCTCCGCGATCGAGGAGGTCCTCGGCGCACCGGGCCGGGCCGAACTGGTGCACCGCGACGACATGGTGCTCGCCGTGGATGCGGACCGCATCGGCACCGGGCGCGCGGACGAAGCGGGGTGAGCGGGGCTACTCGCCGGCGAGCACCGCCTCCAGTCCGGCGCGCGACACGGTGGAGCCGTTCGCCCGCTCGAGATGGAACTCGCGCTCGACCGTGTCCAAGGAGCGGGCGATGCGCGTCGCCTTGCAGATCGCCTCTCCGTCCTCGGCGGCGCCGATGCTGAAGATGGTGCCGGACTGGCAGGTGCCGATCGTCAGGCGGTAGCGTTGGATCGTGCCGTCCGACATGCACAGCTCTTGCTCAGGAGAAACGGCTGCGGAAACTTTGTTCATTGCGCTGCAAAATGCAACCATTTGCTAAGGTGGGTCCCCATCGCGCTGCAATAAAGATCATAGACGGCCTGCGCAGGCGGCGGCAAATGCGCGCTGCTCGCGGAGGATATGTCCTTCTCCGATGCTTGTTCATCGCGCTGGCGAGCGTGACGGCCTGCGCATCCGCCCAGCCGTCCAGCACGGCGGTGTGGCGCCGCGGCGAGACGATGGAGCCGTCGTCCTTCGACCCGCACAAAGTGTCGACGGTCGCGGAAGGGCGCGTACTCGACGAGCTTTACGAGGGGCTGACCGTCTACGACGGCGAGGGCAGGCTGCGGCCGGGCGTCGCAGCGAGCTGGGACGTCAGCGCGGACGCGATGACCTACACCTTCCACCTGCGCCCCGAGGCGCGCTGGTCGAACGGCGACCCCGTGACGGCGGAGGATTTCGCCTACGCCTTCCGCCGCCTGATGGACCCGGCGACGGGCGCCAAATATGCCTCGATCCTGTACACGGTGAAGAACGCGCAGGCGGTCAACACCGGTGGCCTGCCGGTCGCCGCGCTGGGGGTGAGCGCGCCCGACGCGCACACCTTCGTCATCGCGCTGGAGCACCCGGCTTCCTACCTGCCGGCGCAGCTGACGCACTTCACGGCGCTGCCGCTGCACCGCGCCGAGATCGAGCGCTGGGGCGACGGCTTCGCCCGCCCCGGCCGGATGGTGACGAACGGCCCCTTCACGCTCGCGGCCTATGTCCCCCACGACCGCATCGAGATGCGGCGCAACCGGCTGTTCCGCGAAGCGGCGCAGGTCGCGCTCGACGCCGAGGTGTTCTACCCCCTGGAGGACGCCTCCGCCGGGCTTCGCCGCTATCTCGCCGGCGAGCTCGACTCCTTCCCCGGCGTGCCGGTCGACGAGATCGCCTTCGCGCGGGCGCACCTCGGCCGCGAGCTGCACATCGCGCCGAGCCTCGGCTCGTATTTCTACGCCTTCGATTGCCGCGAGCCGCCCTTCGACGATGCGCGGGTGCGCAACGCCCTCGCGCTCGTCGTCGACCGCGACTTCCTCGCCGGCACGATCTGGGGCGGCACAATGAGGCCCGGCTTCTCCTTCGTGCCGCCGGGCATCCCCGGCTACGACCCGCCGACGACGGCGACATGGAAGGACGACAGCCGCTTCAGCCGCGAGGACGAGGCGCGGCGGCTGCTGGCGGAGGCCGGCTACGGCCGCGACAGGCCGCTGCGCCTGACCTTCCGCACCAACCAGTCGGAGAACCATCGCCAGACCGCGGTGGCGATCGCCGACATGTGGCGTGTCCTCGGCGTCGAGACCGAGTTCATCGTCACCGACGCGGCGACGCACTACGCCTTCCTCGCCTCCGACAAGCCCTACGACGTGATCCGCTCCGGCTGGTTCGCCGATTTCGCCGACGCCGAGAACTACCTGTTCCTCGCCGAGAGCGGCAACCGCGGCCTGAACTACGCGCATTTCTCCGACCCCGGCTACGACGCGCTGATGCGCGCGGCCAGGGCGGAAGGCGACGACGCCAAGCGCGAGGCGATCCTGCACCGGGCGGAGGCGATCCTGCTCGCCAAGGAGCCCTTCCTGGTGCTGATGAGCTACGAGGCGGTGAACCTCGTCTCGCCCCGGCTCAAGGGGTGGTCTGAGAACATCCTCGACCATCACCCCGGCCGCTACGTCTCTCTTTCACCGTGATCGACGGCGCTCCGTGATGTAACCCTGACGTCCCATGCTCCGCCTCATCCTCACGCGGCTCGCCGCCGGCGTGCCGACCCTCTTCGCCGTCGTCGCGCTCGCCTTCTTCCTGATGCGGCTGGCGCCCGGCGGCCCCTTCGACGCCGAACGGGCGCTCGACCCGGCGATCCGCGCCAACCTCGAGCACCTCTACGGCCTCGACCTGCCGCTGCCCCGGCAGTTCGGCCTCTACCTCTGGAACCTCGCCCACGGCGACCTCGGACCGAGCCTGCACTGGCGCGACTTCACGGTGAACGAGCTGTTCGCCCTCGCCCTTCCGATCTCGGTGCGGCTCGGCGCCGAGGCGCTGGCGCTGGCGCTCGCCATCGGCTTGCCGCTCGGCCTCGCCGCCGGCTCCCGCGAGGGCGGAGCGGGCGGCTCTCTCGGGCTGACGCTGCTCGCCCTGGTCGGCCTCGCCGTGCCCTCCTTCGTCGTCGCAC
>CALMRL010000692.1:0-7333 GCA_937873345.1 uncultured Beijerinckiaceae bacterium
CGCCCACGCCTGGCGATTCGGCGCTCGCCGAGGCCTACGGCACCAGTTCCGGCGGGAGGGCGCGCCGCGCGCTCGCCTTCCTGGAGGAGCGCGGCGCGCTGGTCGTGCGCCGCGACCTGCGTGGCGCCCCGATCATCGCCCTGCCCGCCTTGGCGCTGGAGACCGCGCCGGGCGAGCCCAGCCTCACCGCGTCGCCGCGCGCGCGGGCGAGCCGGCGAGGATGACCATCATGCTTCAGGAAACACCGGCGCGGAGGAGCGGCTACTCGCCCGGCGCGATCATCGTTTCCGGCCGCACGGCGGCGTCGAACTCCTCCGCCGTGCCGAAGCCGAGCCTCAGCGCCTCCTCGCGCAGCGTGGTGCCGTTCTTGTGCGCGGTCTTGGCCACCGCCGTCGCCTTGTCGTAGCCGATCGTCGGCGCCAGCGCCGTCACCAGCATCAGCGAGCGGTTCATCAGCTCGGCGATTCGCGCCTCGTTGGCCTGGAGGCCGTCGACGCAGTTCAGACGGAAGGAGTCGGCGGCGTCGCCGAGAAGCCGCACGCTCTCGAGGAAGGCGAAAGCGATCACCGGCTTCATCACGTTCAGCTCGAAGTGCCCCTGGCTGGAGGCGAAGGCGATCGTGGTCTCGTTGCCCATCACGCGGGCGCAGACCATCGTCATCGCCTCGACCTGCGTCGGGTTCACCTTGCCCGGCATGATGGAGGAGCCCGGCTCGTTCTCCGGCAGGGCCAGCTCGCCGAGCCCCGAGCGCGGCCCCGAGCCGGCGAGGCGGATGTCGCAAGCGATCTTGTAGAGAGCGGCGGCGAGCGCGTTCAAGGCGCCGTGGGCGAAGCACAGCGCGTCGTGCGAGGCCAGCGCCTCGAACTTGTTCGGCGCCGTGACGAAGGGCAGGCCGGTGTACGCGGCGACCTCGGCGGCGAAGGCTTCCGCGAAGCCCATCTTCGCGTTCAGCCCGGTGCCGACCGCCGTGCCGCCCTGCGCCAGCCTGTAGAGGCCCGGCAGCGTCGCCTCGATGCGCTCGATCGCGTTGCCGATCATCGCGACGTAGCCGGAGAACTCCTGCCCCAGCGTCACCGGCGTCGCGTCCTGCAGGTGGGTGCGGCCGATCTTGATGATCGACGCGAAGGCCGCCTCCTTGGCAGAGAGCGCGTCGCGCAGGCTCAGCAGCGCGGGCAGCAGGCGATGCTTCAGCTCGATCGCCGCCGCGATGTGCATCGCGGTCGGGAAGGAGTCGTTCGACGATTGGCCGCGGTTGACATGGTCGTTGGGGTGGATCGGCGCCTTGCCACCGCGCGTCCCCCCCAACCGCTCGTTGGCGAGGTTGGAGATCACCTCGTTGACGTTCATGTTGGACTGGGTGCCAGACCCCGTCTGCCAGACCACCAGTGGGAAGTGGTCGTCGAGCGAGCCCGATTCGATCTCCCGCGCGGCATCGGCGATGGCTCGCGCGAGCTTATCGTCGAGCTGTCCCTGCCGGGCGTTCACGGCGGCGCAGGCGCGCTTCACCATGGCCAGCGCGTGCACCACCGGCGTGGGGACCAGCTGGCCGCCGATCGCGAAGTTCTGCTTCGAGCGCTGCGTCTGGGCGCCCCACAGCCGGTCGGCGGCAACCGCGATCGGACCGAAACTGTCGGTCTCCGACCGGGTGGCGCCGTTCTCGGCCGATTCGCTCGTCATGGAGGTGGTGACCCTAAGAAGTCGCGCCCCGTGCGGTCGCTAGTCGCCGCTGGTGCGCGAGAAGCGCTGGCCGAGGAAGATCGGGTCGATCGCCTGCCAGTCGCCCTCGTTGCCGAACTCGCCGCTGGCCTGCAACGATAGCATGTCGGCGAGGCGGTTGCGGGCACGGTTGACGCGGCTCTTCATCGTGCCGACGGCGCAGTTGCAGACGTTCGCCGCCTCCTCGTAGGAGAGGCCCGACGCGCCGATCAGGATCAAGGCCTCGCGCTGGTCGACGGGGAGGCGCTGCAGCGCCGAGCGGAAATCCTGGAAGTCCATGTGGCCGTGCTGCGCCGGGGCGGCGGCGAGCTTGGCGGCGATCGCGCCATCGGTGTCGGCGACCTCGCGGCGGCGCTTGCGGTATTCGGAATAGTAGATGTTGCGCAGGATGGTGAACAGCCAAGCCGGCAGGTTGGTGCCCTCGACGAAGGAGCCGAGATTGCTCCACGCCTTGACCAGCGTCTCCTGCACGAGGTCGTCGGCGCGGTCGGGGTTGCCGCACAGCGACACCGCGAAGGCGCGCAGGTTGGGGATGACGGCGATGAGGTCCGCCTTCATCTGCGCGGACGCGGCCGGGCGGTCCTTCGGCGCGATCTTGGCCGGCGCGATCGGCGCAAGCTCGCCGGTCGTCGCAGCCTGCGGCACGCTCGCCTCGGGCAGGGGCTCGTCCTGTTGCAGTGCCTTGTCCTGCTGTCGTGCCTTGGCGGAGTCCATTGCCTTGGCGGGTTCCCCGTTCAAGTCCGGGTCATGGTCCATTCGGCGGGCATGACTCACAGAAGCGCCTTGCACATCTGGCGATCCCGGACCGTTTCGCCAGCCTCTAAATCGATTGCGCCGTCGATCAGGCGATCGGTCATTTTCCGACCTTGGCGGCGACCTGCGCCATCGCAGGCGGCGGGGCGAGGCCGTCGAGGTCCTTCAACAGGTCCATGAAGCGGTCGGGCACCGGCTGAGAAAGGATATCGTTGTACACGGTGCGCAACTGGCGGCCGATCTGGTCGGAGACTTCGGGCTTCGCGGTCGGCTTCTTGGCACGGAGGGAGGACGTCAAAGGCTTACCCCGGTGTTATGGCGGCGACGGATCGCCGGAGCCTCGCACGCGAAATCGAAATAAAGTCTTCCTTCTTCAGCAACGGCCGGGAAAGGATGACTTGCGCGCAGGACTCTTTCGCGAATTATGGTAGACAGACGTCCGACTAAGGTCGCGACCATTTGGCAGGCCGGGAGCGGCGCGGCAAGCCGGAAATTGCAAGCCGGCCGGGGAACCTCCGGCAACATCCGGCGTTTCTGGTGCCGCTTTCTGGCGGATGATTT
Source organism: uncultured Beijerinckiaceae bacterium (assembly GCA_937873345.1). GTDB lineage: Bacteria > Pseudomonadota > Alphaproteobacteria > Rhizobiales > Beijerinckiaceae > RH-AL1. Next base: position 3,031 of record CALMRL010000692.1, read on the forward strand.
TATCCGGTTGGAAAGTCCGTCGAGTGATGACCGTCTGCGCCATTCGCCGCGTCGGCGGCATGCGAGTGTTGACGATCACCCCCCTGTTGACGACAACGAACCGGTCAAGGCATGTGCGCGCCGACAGGAAGAAGGTGAGATGTCCGTTTCCCAAGCCATTGCCTCTCACATTCCCTATCTTCGGCGCTTCTCGCGCGCGCTCACCGGCAACCAGGCCGGCGGCGACGCCTACGTGCTCGCCACGCTGGAGGCGATCGTCGCCGATCCTACCGGCTTCGACGCCGGCCGCGATGTCCGCGCCTCGCTGTACAAGGCCTTCCTCAAGGTGTGGCGCTCGATGCCGGTCAACGAGCACACCGACCAGCTCGAACTCTCCTCCGACGAGCACGGCGCCCGCCGCAACCTCGAAGCGATCTCGCTACAGCCGCGCATCGCCTTCCTCCTGTCCTCGCTGGAAGGCTTCGACACCAACGAGGTGTCGCGGGTGCTCGAATGCACGCCGGCCGAGGCGGCGAGCCTGATCGACGCCGCCGGCAAGGAGATCGCCAACCAGATCCGCACCGATGTGCTGATCATCGAGGACGAGCCCTTCATCGCCCTCGACCTGCAGACGCTGGTGGAGGAGCTCGGCCACCGGGTCGTCAACGTCGCCCGCACCCACACCGAGGCGGTCGACGCCGTCGGCAAGGAGCGTCCCGGCCTGATCCTCGCCGACATCCAGCTCGCCGACGGCTCGTCCGGCCTGGAGGCGGTGAACCAGATCCTCGATTCCTTCTCCGTGCCGGTGATCTTCATCACCGCCTATCCCGAGCGCTTCCTCACCGGCGCGCCGCCCGAGCCGGCCTTCCTCATCACCAAGCCGTTCGGTGTCGACAGCCTGAAGGCCGTGATCTCCCAGGCGCTGTTCTTCGACCGCAAGTCGCATCGCAAGGAAGAGAACGCGATCGGCTGAGGCCTCCGCTTCGAGGCGGCGTTTCGGGCAGGGATCGGCCAGCCCAGCCAGCCTTGATTCCGGGCATTATGCCTTTCGACATACGGTTGATTTCCGGTCGGCCGTCTACCAACCGCTTTGTACGGCAACCGAAGGGTTGATGCCGTCTTACGCCTGGGATCGCGGGCGACGGTTCGGGCAAGCCAGCGACTGAGAGCATCCGCGCTCCCGCCTCATCGGACGGAGGGTGGTATGCCTTGCTTCTTCTTCCACGTGCACGATGGCGTCAGCATCCCCGACAAGGAGGGCGTCGAACTTCCCTGCTGGGCGGACGCTCAGCGCGAAGCGATCCGGCTTGCCGGAAATGTTATTTCCGACAGTGCCATGACGCTCAAGCTCGGCGAGGATTGGGGTATGACCGTCACGAACGAGGAAGGCTTGACCCTGTTCCGACTCGACTTCCACATCGCCAGCGCGCCCGTGCTGAGCGGCAGGAGCGGAAGGTACTAGCCCGGCTTAGCCGCCGCGCCGGCCTCACGTGCCATCGACACGATCGCCTGACCCTTTTCGCGGGACCTATCGCTACCTGTCCGGGATCGGGTTCTATGCCAGCTGGTCCTCCCGCGCGTCCGCCTTTGCCGCCTGCGACACGCCGACGAGGCCGAGCACGGTGGCGAGGAGGTCGTTCGAGGCCAGCGCGCCCAGGCCCTTCCACAATCGCCCGACGATAAAGCCGGCGAGGATCGCCAGCCCGACGAGCGGCAACGGCTTGAGCTGCTTCGCCATCGCCGCGCCGGCGACCACGGCGAGTTGCTCGCGCCGCAGGCCCAGGCTCGCCAGCACCCCGAGCAGCGGCGCGGTGAACCGGTCGATCTGCTCGGCGCGTGCGGCGCTGGCCGCCTCCTGCTGGGGCCCGGCACGCTCGGACCCGGCCCGTGCGGACGCCTGGGTCTCCTTTCGCGCGGGCTTGCCACCGCGCGTCGCCAGCACAGCGGCGAGGATGCCGACAACGGCATAGAGGCCGGCAACCGCCAGGCGATCGTCAACGCCACCAGCGTGACCAGGAAGCAGATGCCGGCGACAGCGAACAGCGCGAGCTTTCTCGCGAGGTTCGCGGCGGAGGCCGACAGGCGGTCGACGAGGGGCGAAACGGCACCCGACGCCAGCCTCGCGATGAAACCCAGCATGCTAAAGCGCTTTCCGCTGAGGGAGGTGTCGGCTCAGCGCGAGGAAGCGCGGCAAGACGGGTGATCGCCGGCCTGATGCTGTCAGGCCGGCGGCGGGGCGGATCATGCTGGAGTATCCGGCCGGGCGTCCGGAAGAACGCTGACGCACCGTCCGGTCCGACGTTCTAGAGCGAGCGGCTCAGCAGCCCCATCAGCAGCCCGGCGATGCCGGCGACGACCACCGCGGTCAGCGGGTTCTTCTCGATGCGGCCATCGATGTCCGAGCCGAAGGCGCCGAGCTGGTCGTTGGCGTTGGACGCGTGCTTCGAGACGCGATCGCGGAGATCGGACGCCTGGTCGTAGGCGCGGTCACGCAGGTCGGACGCCTGATCGTACGCCCGGCCGCGGAGATCGGAGGCGCGGTCGTAGGCCTGGTCGCGGAATTGCCCGGCGCGGCGCTGCGCCTCGTCGCGGGCGTCGGCGGCGCGCGACGACGCCTTGCCCTTCGCGGAGGAGAACAGGCCGTAGGCCTGATCGGTGGCGTCGCTCGCCCGCGAGCGCAGGAGGTCGGAGACCGAACCGGTCAGCTTCGAGATGTCGTCGCGCAACGCGGCGAGGTCGGACGCGAAGTCCTGGGTGTTGCTGTCGATCCGCCTGTCCGCCATCTCACATCCTCGTTGTCCCGACCTGCCCGACAGGGCCGGCCGTCCCGCCGGTCAGGCCCCTGTCGGACAAGGGTCTGGTGCCGGATCGTCGCACCGCACAAACTCGGCCTTTCCCCCGCGGTTCCTGCCGGGTGCGGCCGACCGGGATGATCGCGCAGTGGCGGCAACGCGCGCTTGCGTGGCAAGCCAGCCATCGACCGTCCATCCTCGGGCAGCCGTTCCACCCGGATGGAGATGGAGGTAAGGGTCAGGAAGGCCAGCGATCCTTGGCTTGCGAGGTCTGCGGCTTGCGGGGTCCGCGCGTTTGTGATCGGCGCCCAATCTCCTTGGTGCACAGGGACCCCTCCCGAAGGAGATGATGCGTCCCACATCAGGAGCGGGGCGCCACGGCTGTCCCCGTCGCCCCTCGAAATATGTTCGGAGAACGACATGCACGACCTCGGCCCCCTTGAACTCAGTCGAAGGACGTTGCTGGCCGGCGCCTCGGCGGCGACCGCCGCCGGCACCGTGCCGGCCATCGCCGGTGCGCAGGCCGTGCCCGATGACGGAGCGGTGATGGCCAGCGTCTCCTTCTCCGTGAACGGCCAGCCCCGCACCCTGAAACTCGATACCCGCGTGAGCCTGCTCGACGCGTTGCGCGAGCACCTCCAGCTGACCGGCACCAAGAAGGGCTGCGACCACGGGCAGTGCGGCGCCTGCACGGTGCTCGTTGACGGCCGCCGCATCAACAGCTGCCTCAGCCTTGCCGTGATGCACGAGGGCGACGCGGTCACCACCATCGAGGGGCTGGGCACGCCCGACGCGCTCCATCCGATGCAGGCGGCCTTCGTCCGGCACGACGGCTACCAGTGCGGCTACTGCACGCCGGGCCAGATCTGCTCGGCGGTGGCGATGCTCGCCGAGATCGAGGCGGGCGTGCCGAGCCACGTCACCGCGGACCTCGACGCTCCAGTCACCTTCTCCGGGGCCGAGGTACGCGAACGGATGAGCGGCAACATCTGCCGCTGCGGCGCCTATTCCAACATCGTCGAGGCGATCGCCGAAGTGGCCGGGAGGCGCGCGTGAAGAGCTTCACCTACGAACGCGCGGCGACGCCGGCGCAGGCCGCCGCCGCCGTGGCGCGGAGGCCGGATGCCAAGTTCATCGCCGGCGGCACCAACCTCCTCGACCTGATGAAGCTGCAGGTCGAGGCGCCGCGCCATCTCGTCGACGTCAACCACCTCGGCCTCGACAGGATCGAGGCGACGGCGGACGGCGGGTTGCGGATCGGCGCGCTGGTGCGCAACACCGACCTCGCCGCGGACCCCCGCGTGCGGCGCGACTACGGCGTGCTGTCGCGCGCCCTGCTGGCCGGCGCCTCGGGCCAGCTGCGCAACAAGGCGACCACCGCCGGCAACCTCTTGCAGCGCACCCGCTGCCCGTACTTCTACGACACCAACATGAGCTGCAACAAGCGCCGGCCCGGCTCCGGTTGCGCGGCGCTCGCCGGGGTCAGCCGCCAGCTCGGCGTGATCGGCACCAGCGACCATTGCATCGCGACC
>CALMRL010000692.1:7343-8156 GCA_937873345.1 uncultured Beijerinckiaceae bacterium
CGTTGCGCGCCCTGACCCTTTGGCTCGGGGCCGCGATGCGGGCGCGCGACGCCACGGTGGAGCCGGTCGACGGATCGGGCCGCGCCCGCCCGATCCCCATCGCCGATTTCCACCGCCTGCCCGGCGACGCGCCGCAGATCGACACGACGCTGCAGCCCGGCGAGCTGATCACCGCGGTGACGCTGCCGCCGCCGCCGGGGGGCACCCACGTCTACCGCAAGGTCCGCGACCGCTCGTCCTACGCCTACGCGCTGGTCTCCGTGGCGGCGGTGATCCACCGGGACGGCTCGGGACGAATCGCGATCGGCGGCATCGCACCCAAGCCCTGGCGCGTCGCCGCCGCCGAGGCGGAGCTGCCGCGCGGCGCCAAGCCCGTGGCGGACATCCTTCTCGCGGGGGCGAGGCCGACCGCCGACAACGCTTTCAAGCTGCCGCTGGTCGAGCGCACGCTCGCCGCGGCCATCGCGGAAACGAGGGCCTGATGAAGTTCGACACCCCCGCAACCACCAACCCGATCGACCGCCTCGCCGTGGTCGGCAAGCCGACCGAGCGCATCGACGGCCGCTTCAAGACGACGGGGACGGCGCCTTACGCCTACGAGCGCCACGACGTTGCGCCGGACCAGGCCTACGGCTTCATCGTCGGCGCGGGCATCGCCAAGGGCCGGATCGTCGCCATCGACACCTTCGACGCCAAGGGCGCGCCGGGCGTGCTCGCGGTGGTCACCACGCTCGACATGGCGCCGCTGCCCCGCGGCCCGATGAACGCCGCCACCCTGTTCGGTGGCGCGGAGGTGAACCACTACCACCAGGC
>CALMRL010000693.1 GCA_937873345.1 uncultured Beijerinckiaceae bacterium
CAGCCGGCCCGAAACCAGGGCGCGGGCGCGCGACGCCAGCATCAGCGCCTGCGCGGCCCGCGGTCCCGGCCCCCAGGCGATCGATCGCGTCACCGCCGCATCACCGCCTTCGCCGGGCCGGGCCGAGCGGACCACGTCGAGGATCGCTTCGACGATCGTCTCGCCGCCCGGCAGCCGGCGCACCCGCCGCTGGCTCGCCTGCAGGTCCTCCGCCGCCATTGCCGGGCGCGGCCGCGCTTGCGTTTCGCCGGTGGTCTCGATCAGGATGCGCCGCTCCGCCGCGCGGTCGGGGTAGGTGACATCGATCTGCATCAGGAAGCGGTCGAGCTGCGCTTCCGGCAGGGGATAGGTGCCCTCCTGCTCCAGAGGATTCTGCGTCGCCAGCACGTGGAAGGGCGCCGGCAGGTCGTAGCGCTCGCCGGCAACCGAGACGTGGTACTCCTGCATCGCCTGCAGCAGCGCCGACTGGGTGCGCGGGCTGGCGCGATTGATCTCGTCGGCCATCAGGAGCTGCGCGAAGATCGGCCCCTTCATGAACTTGAAGGAGCGCTTGCGGTCGAGCGACTCCTCCAGGATCTCGGAGCCGAGGATGTCGGCGGGCATCAGGTCGGGGGTGAACTGCACGCGCCGCGCGTCGAGGCCGAGCACGGTGCCCAGCGTCTCGACGAGCTTGGTCTTCGCCAATCCCGGCACGCCGACCAGTAGGCCGTGGCCGCCGGCGAGCAGGGTGACGAGCGCCTCCTCGACCACCGTCTCCTGGCCGAAGATCACCGTGCCGATCGCGGAGCGGGCGGCGGCGACCTTGTCGAGCGCGGCCTCGGCCGAGCGCGCCACCGCCGCCTCGAGGTTGGTCGTGCCGGGGGAGCTAGCCAAGGGGGCGACGCTGTCGGGCATGGACGTTTCGCTCTCCGTGGGATTATGGCTCGGCGGGTGATGCCTCCCGCCGGGAAACCGCTGTTATGACCGAGAACGCGCCGGGAGAGAAGGAAGGCATCGGGGCGCATGGCTTGACGAAGCAGGCTTCCGTCGATGCTCCCGGCCGCCTCGGCGATCTCGCCGCCGCGGTCGGTGCCGCAGCCCGCGGCGCGGCGCCGGTCGAAAATTGGCATCCGTCCTACTGCGGCGACATCGACCTCAGGATCGCCACCGACGGCACCTGGTTCTATGCCGGCACGCCGATCACCAGGCGCCCGCTGGTCGCGCTGTTCGCCTCCGTCCTGCGCAGGGACGCCGAGCGCTTCGTGCTGGTCACGCCGGTCGAACGCGTCGGCATCGTGGTGGACGACGCGCCCTTCGTCGCGGTGGCGATGGCCGCATCGCCCGACGAGCCGGCGCGTCTCTCCTTCGTCACCAATCTCGGCGACGAGGTCGAGGCGGGCCGCGACCATCCGCTGCGCTTCGAGACGGAGCCCGACGGCGGCCTTCGACCCTACGTCCTGGTGCGCGGCGGGTTGTGGGCGCGGCTCACCCGCTCGCTCGCCATCGACCTTCTCGACCGCGCCGCGGAGGAGGACGGCATCCTCGGCCTGCGTTCGGGCGCGAGCCTCTTCGCCATCCCCGGCCATCCCGCGGGCGAGCCGGCGTGACGCACCAAGTCGATCCCTCCGCGCCCGATCCCTTCGCCCCCGACGCCGTGTTCCGCCGCATCGCCGAGCGACTGCCGCTCGAGGCCGCCTTCGAGCCACCCGAGCGGATGCCGCCCTTCGGCGACCACACCCTCAACCCCGACCTGCCGCCGCTCGATCTCGCGGCGATCCGCGCGGCGGCGGTGCTGGTGCCGCTGGTGCCGCGCGGCGCCGCGCTCAACCTGCTCCTGACGCAGCGCACCGCTGGCCTGCGCGACCACGCCGGGCAGATCAGCTTCCCCGGCGGCAAGATCGACCGGGACGACGCGTCGCCAGCGGCGGCGGCGCTGCGCGAGGCGCAGGAGGAGATCGGGCTCGCGCCCTCGCGCGTCACGATCGTCGGCGTGCTCGGCTCCTATCTCGCCCGCTCCGGCTACCGCATCCTGCCCGTCGTCGCGCGCGTCGAGCCGCCCTTCGCGCTCTCGCTCAACCCGGCCGAGGTGGCGGAGGCCTTCGAGCTGCCCTTCGCCGCGATGATGGGCGAGCCGCGCATCGCTTCGCGGGATTGGCGCGGAGCGCAGCGGCGCTTCTATCAGATCGCGCACGGCGAGCGCACGGTTTGGGGCATCACCGCCGGCATCATCCGCACGCTCTACGAGAGCCTGTACGAATGATGCGGGCCATCGCGGAGGCCCTGGCCTACTTCGCCGCGCCCTTCGCGCTCTACACCTGCTGGTTGATCGTGCGCCTGATCAATCCCTTCGCCGTGGATCGCTGGACGCGTGCGGTGCTGCGGCCGCTCGTCGTCGCGGGGCTCGGCGCCGTGCTCGCCGGATTGCTGCTCGGCGGCGGAGATGTTGGGCGTCATCGCATCTTGCCGGGAACGATG
>CALMRL010000694.1 GCA_937873345.1 uncultured Beijerinckiaceae bacterium
CACCGTGCTGGCGAAGGGGCTGATCCCGCCGGGGCTGGCGGACGTCGGAGCGGAGCTGGCGCTGCCCGACCTCGGCGCGGTGGAGTTCGTGCTCCTGCGCGACGCGCGCCTGACCCGCACCGGCGCCGCCGATCTCGCGGCGGCGATCATCGCGCGGGCGCGCTCGTGACGCCGCAGTGAGGCGTAGCACCGCTATTTGATCGCGCCGCACTGTCGGCGGGGAGGGCGCGGACCTAGATGGACGGTAGCCGTGCTGGATGGGCAATCGTTCATCGCGCGCCGTCGGAAGTGAAGACGATCATGGTCCGAGACGATCTCCCGCAACGTCGGCAGGCGCTGCTCCATCCCGGCCTGGTGACGCTGGGCGCCTCGCTGCTGATCGCGGTGCTCGCCACAGACGTCCTGTACTGGAAGACGCTGCTGTTCCAATGGAACAACTTCTCCGCCTGGCTGCTGCTCGCCGGGTTGGTGGTCACCGCGCTCGCGGCGATCGCCTTCGTCATCGACCTGCTGCGGCGGCGCCTGCGGGGCGTCGCGTGGCTTCGCCTGATCGCGCTCACCGCCGCGGCCCTGCTTTCGCTGCTCAACATCTTCGTCCACAGCCGCGACGCCTACACCGCCGTGGTGCCGGAGGGGATCATCCTGTCCCTGATCGTGGCCGCGCTGCTCGTCGCGGTCGGCTTCAGTGGCTACAGCCTTGCCGCGTCCCGCCCCGCCCCCGACACCCTCGGCTGATCCAGGAAACCCCGATGATCCGTCTCGCCCTGCGAACAGGCCTGCTGCTCGCCTCGTCGCTCGCGCTCACCGCCTGGAGCGATCCGGCGCACGATCCCAACGCCCAGTACGGCTCCGACCCGAACCTGCCGGAGCCGCAGCAGTACCTCGTGCCGCCGATGAAGGTGATGTCGGCGAGGACGTGGACGGCGGGCGAGACGCCGCAGGTGGCGGCCGGCCTGCGCGTCGAGGCGCTGGCGACGGGCCTCGTCCATCCGCGCATCGTCTACGCCCTGCCCAACGGCGACGTCCTCGTCGTCGAGTCGAACGGACCCAAGGCGCCGGTCTATCGCCCGAAGGACTTCATCGAGGGCAAGATCAAGGCGCTGGCGGGGTCGGCGGCGCACGGCGGGCAGCGGGTCAGCCTCGTCCGCGGCGGGAGCGACGGCAAGCCCAAGCTGCAGACCGTGCTGATCGACGGCCTCAACTCGCCCTACGGCATCGTGCTCGTCGGCAACGACCTCTACGTCGCCGACACCGACGCGATCCTGCGCTTTCCCTACCACGAGGGCGACACCAGGATCGCGGCACCCGGCCAGATGCTGACGGACCTGCCCGCGCAGCCGCCGAACCACCACTGGACGAAAAGCCTGACGGCGAGCCCCGACGGCTCGAAGCTCTACGTCGGCGTCGGCTCGAACAGCAACATCACCGAGAACGGCATCGGCGCCGAGGAAGGCCGCGCCGCGATCTGGGAGGTGGAGCGGGCGACGGGCCTCAAGCGCATCTACGCGTCGGGCGTCCGCAACCCGACCAACCTCGCCTTCGAGCCGACCACCGGCAAGTTGTGGGCGGTGGCCAACGAGCGCGACGAGATCGGCCCCAACCTGGTGCCGGACTACCTGACCTCCGTGCAGGAGAATGGCTTCTACGGCTGGCCCTACAGCTACTACGGCCAGCACGTCGACGTCCGCGTGCAGCCGCAGCGCCCCGACCTCGTCGCCAAGGCGATCAGCCCGGACTACGCGCTCGGCTCGCACGTCGCCGCGCTGGGCCTGGCCTTCAGCAAGGACACCAGCCTGCCGGCGCAGTACCGCAGCGGCGCCTTCGTCGGCGAGCACGGCAGCTGGGACCGCGACCCCGTCGCCGGCTACAAGGTCGTCTACGTGCCCTTCGAGAACGGTCGCCCGAGCGGTCCGCCGCAGGACGTCGTCACCGGCTTCGTGTCGCCGGACGCCCACACCAGGGGCCGTCCGGTGGGCGTCGCCCTGGACCGCAGCGGCGCGCTGCTGGTCGCCGACGATCTCGGCAACACGGTGTGGCGCGTGACGGCGGCCAACGCGGCGCATGCCGACGCGACAAGCCCCTGATCGGCGCGGTCGGCTCCGGCCTCGCTCGCGGGACCCTTCAGGCGGGTTCGCCGACCTCCACCGGCACGGCGCCATCGACCGTAGCCCGCCCGCGGCTCGGGGGCCGCGTCCCGCCGGGCAGCCGGCAGCCGCCGGGGTCGTCGACCAGTTCGATCGAGCGGGCGAACATCGGCTCCGGGCGGCCGATGTTGAGGATCGCGGCGTCGCGCAGCTGCGAGCGGAACAGCGCCAGCACCATCTCGCGCGCCTCGTCGTCGAGCGTCTCCAGCGCCTGGTCGATGACGATCCAGGCCGGCAGGCGGATCGCCAGCCTGGCGAAGGCGAGGCGCTGCTGGTCCTGGTCGCCCAGCTCCTGGTCCCAGCGCGCCGCCTCGTCGAGGCGCGGCACCAGACGTTCCAGCCCGAGCGCCGACAGCGCCGCCGCGAAGCGCTCGCGGGCCAGGCCGGCGGGATCGTCGGGGTAGGCGAGCACCTCGCGTAAGGTGCCCGAGCGCAGGTAAGGGCGGTGGCCGACGTGCATGAAGCGCTCGTCCGCCGGCAGGACGATCCGCCCTTCCCCCCAGGGCCACAGCCCGGCGAGCGCGCGGAACAGCACGGTCTGCGCATCCCCGGACTCGCCCGTGATCTGCACCCTCTCGCCGCCGGCGATCTCGACCCGCCCCTCCGCCAGCTTGGCGCAGCCGCCGCGCTGCGCCACGGCGAGGCGGTCGAGCACCCGGC
>CALMRL010000695.1 GCA_937873345.1 uncultured Beijerinckiaceae bacterium
CTCGTCCACCGCCCGCGCCGCAACCGACGCACGGACTGGGCGCGGCGCATGGTGCGCGAGCACACCGTCACCGCAGACGACCTGATCTGGCCGCTGTTCCTCGTCGACGGCGAGCGCCGGCGCGTGCCGGTCTCCTCGATGCCTGGCGTCGAGCGCCTTTCGGTCGACGAGGCGGTGCGCGCGGCGCACGAGGCGGCCGAAGCCGGCATCCCGGCGCTGTGCTTCTTCCCGATGACGGACGCGTCCGCCAAGGACCCGCAGGGCTCGGAGGCGGCCAACCCCGACAACCTCGTGTGCCGGGCGTTGCGGGCGATCAAGGCCGAGGTGCCGCAGATCGGCCTGATGACCGATGCCGCGCTCGACCCCTACACCAGCCACGGCCACGACGGGGTGATGAGCGGCGAGACGATCCTCAACGACGAGACGGTGCACCGGCTCTGCGAGCAGTCGCTGAACCAGGCGCGGGCCGGCGCCGACATCATCTCGCCGTCCGACATGATGGATGGGCGCGTCGGCGCGATCCGCGGCGCGCTCGATGCCGAGGGCTTCGAGGACGTGCAGATCATGAGCTACGCCGCGAAATACGCCTCCGCCTTCTACGGGCCGTTCCGCGACGCCATCGGAACCAAGGCGGTGCTGACGGGCGACAAGCGCACCTACCAGATGGACCCGGCGAACTCCGACGAGGCGCTGCGCGAGGTCGCCGCCGACATCGAGGAGGGCGCCGACATGGTGATGGTGAAGCCCGGGATGCCTTATCTCGACATCATCCGCCGCGTCCGCGACACCTTTGAGGTGCCGACCTTCGCCTACCAGGTGTCGGGCGAGTACGCGATGATCGAGGCGGCCGCGCGCAACGGCTGGATCGACGGCGAGCGGGCGATGATGGAAAGCCTGCTCGCCTTCAAGCGCGCGGGCTGCGACGGCGTGCTGACGTATTACGCGCTGACGGTGGCGCGGCGGCTGAAGGAGATGAGCTGAACGCCGTCCGCTCCATCGCCGCCGGAACTCCCCCGCCGCTGCGCTCTTGCCGGATCGACGGGCGTCGACCCGTGGTCACGCAGGAGGCGACGATGGCAGGCGGCGACAAGCATCCCGGCATGATGGGCGATGGCACCGAGGAGCAGAACCTCGGCCAGCCCGGCGAGCCCGGCGCGCGAATCCGCAAGGACGAGGTCGAGGAGGCGTTCGGGGAGAAGCCGCGCACTCCGAAGGCGGGGGGAATGGGCAGCGTCACCGACAAGGTCAGCAACGACATGTCCGATGCCAAGCAGACCCCGGAGGACACCATGCCAAAGGACAACTCGCACAATTTCAACTGAGGTCGCCCGGGGATGCGGCTGGCGCCTGCCAGTCCAGCACCCGGTCGGTGGGAAAGTCGTAGAGCCGCCCCGTGTCGGCCCACGCCGGCGAACACAGGGCGACGACCTTCGGCGCCAGTTCGGCCGGAGTGCGCAGGCTCGAAGGGTCCTCGCCCGGCATCGCCTGGGCGCGCATCCTGGTGCGTAGCGGGCCGGGGTTGACCGCCATGATCCGCACGGCGGAAACGTTGCGCGTTTCCGCGGCGTAGATGCGCACCAGCGTGTCGATCGCCGCCTTGGTCATCGCGTAGGCGCCCCAGTACGGGCGCAGCTCGGCGCGGTGCGCGGCAGCGGAGGTGAGCATCGCCACCCGCCCGGCGTCGGAGGCGCGCAGCAACGAGTCGAGCGCCCTGATCAGCGCCAAGTTGGCAGTGACGTTGACGGCCTGCACCTTGTCCCACTGCCTGGGGTCGAGTTGCGCGATTGGCGTCAACGGCCCGAGCAGGCCGGCATTGCCGACGAAGATGTCCAATCGGCCCCAACGCGCGGCGATCGCCGCAGCGAGGCGGTCGAGCGCCGGCCAGTCCGTGACGTCGCAGGGCACAAGCGTCGCCGCGCCGCCGGCAGCCTTGATCTCGTCGTCCAGCTCCTCCAGCGCTCCGACGGTGCGGGCGAGGGCAACGACGTGGGCGCCAGCCCTCGCCAGCTCGATCGCCACGGCGCGACCGATGCCGCGCGAAGCGCCGGTGACGAGAGCGACGCGGCTTGCGAGAGGGGTGGTCAAGGGCCGGTGACTAGCCCGCCTCGGCCAGAAGCGACAGCTGACTGCGATGCTCGCCGACGACGTCGGTGAGGTCGGTGGGATAGTCGCCGGTGAAGCAGTGGTCGGTGAACTGCGGGCGGAAGGGGTCGCGGCGGCTCTCGCCCATCGCGCGGTAGACGCCCTCCACGGAAAGGAAAGCCAAGCTGTCGCAGCC
>CALMRL010000696.1 GCA_937873345.1 uncultured Beijerinckiaceae bacterium
ACGGCGATCGCGCACGAGAGCACCTCGGGCAATCTGGCCGGCGGCAAGCCCGAGACGGCGGTGTCGCAGACCAAGCTGCTCTACGCCGGCGCCAACCGGATGACGGCGATGCGCCTCGCCGAACTCGACCTGCCGGAGGGCAACGCGATGCGCGCGCCCGGCGAGGCGCCGGGGATGATGGCGCTGGAGATCGCGATGGACGAGATGGCCGAGCGCCTCGGGTTGGATCCGATCCGCTTCCGCGAGATCAACGATACCGCCGTCGACCCCGAGAAGCCGGACAGGCCGTTCTCACAGCGGCAGCTCGTCGAATGCCTGAAGGTCGGCGCCGCGCGCTTCGGCTGGGACAAGCGCGACCCGCGCCCGGCGAGCCGGCGCGACGGCTCCTGGTTCGTCGGGATGGGCGTGGCCTCGGGCTTCCGCAACAACATCCTGATGACGTCGGGCGCGCGCGTCAGGCTGGACAGGACCGGCACGGTGACGGTCGAGACCGACATGACCGACATCGGCACCGGCTCCTACACCATCATCGCGCAGACCGCCGCGGAGATGATGGGGCTGCCGCTCGACAGGATCGTGGTGAAGCTCGGCGACTCGGACTTCCCCGTCTCGGCGGGGTCGGGCGGCCAGTTCGGCGCCAACAACTCGACGTCCGGCGTCTACGCCGCCTGCGTGAAGCTGCGCGAGGCGGTGGCGCAGCGGCTCGGCTTCAACTCGGCCGATGCGGACTTCCGCGACGGCAAGGTCGTCTCGGGCAACCGCGCGGCGGCGCTCGCCGACGCCACCCGCGACGGCGACCTCGAGGGCGAGGACAAGATCGAGTACGGCGACCTCGCCAAGCGCTACCAGCAGTCGACCTTCTCCGGGCACTTCGTCGAGGTCGGCGTCGATGCCTTCACCGGCGAGGTCAGGGTGCGCCGGATGCTGGCGGTGTGCGCCGCCGGCCGCATCCTCAACCCCGTGACGGCGCGCAGCCAAGTGATCGGCGCGATGACGATGGGCGTCGGCGCGGCGCTGATGGAGGACCTTGCCGTGGACAAGCGCCTCGGCTTCTTCGTCAACCACGACCTCGCCGGCTACGAGGTGCCGGTTCACGCCGACATCCCGCACCAGGAGGTGGTGTTCCTGGACGAGCCCGATCCGATCTCGTCGCCGATGAAGGCCAAGGGCATCGGCGAACTCGGACTGTGCGGGGTCGGCGCCGCGGTGGCCAACGCCGTCTACAACGCCACCGGCATCCGGGTGCGGGACTACCCGCTCACGCTCGACAAGCTGCTGGCACACCTGCCCGCCGCGGCGTAGGGCGACGGACCCCGGCAGGGGCGTCGATGGAAGGCGTCCTCAGGCGTTCATCGGGGCCTTGCCCTGACTCGGCTCCTCGCGGGTCGGCGCGGCCGTGTCGGGATCATCGACGGGCGGGATCGGCGCGGGGGGCGGCGGTTCCGGAGCGTTGGCTGGCTCCGGCAGGCCGGGGACCTGCTGCGCATCGAGATGTGCCATGGTTTGCGTCTCCATGTTCGGCCAATCGCTTGGCCAGTGGGCGGGAACAGGCACGGGCACGGGCGGTTCCGCCCGCCGCTCGTGGGATGGGGCGCGACGAACGGATGTTGCGGTTGCCTGTTTCGCTCGGCGCCGCTTTCCCGCTATGGGAGGGGTGAGCGGTACGAGCCGACAACAGCACGACAGAGGGGAAACATGGCTTCGGATCCTAATGCGGACATCCAGCGCAACCAGGTCCAGGCCAAGCAGGGCACCAACCGGCCCAAGATGATCTACGTGCTGGTGGCCAGCGTCGTTCTCGTCGTGGTCCTGTTCATCGTGGCCTGGCTCGTGAGCACCAAGTAGGCCGTCCAAGGAGCGCGTCAGCCCGCGCGCGGATGGTTGGCGCGGTAGGCCTGCAGCAGGCGCGCGCCGTCGACCGCGGTGTAGATCTGCGTCGTCGACAGCGAGGCGTGGCCGAGCAGCTCCTGGATGGTGCGGAGATCGCCGCCGCGCGACAGCAGGTGCGTCGCGAAGGAGTGGCGTAGCGCGTGCGGCGTCGCCCCATCGGGCAGTCCGAGCGCACCGCGCAGCCGCTCCACGGCGAGCTGGATGATCCGCGGCGACAGCTTAGCCCCGCGCTGCCCGACGAAGAGCGGACCCTCGGCCGGCAGGGGGTGCGGGCACAGCGCGAGGTAGCGCTCGACGGCGCGGCGCACCGGCTCGATCACCGGCACCTGCTGCACCTTGGCGCCCTTGCCGATCACCGTCACCGCATCCATTTCGCCGACCGGCGCGTCGCGGCGAAGGATGCCGAGCGCCTCCGAGATGCGCAGGCCCGAGCCGTAGAGCAGCGCCAGCACGGCGGTGTCGCGGGCGGCGATCC